>NZ_JACKYY010000005.1:0-90616 GCF_015100075.1 Acidithiobacillus sp. HP-11 | reverse complement strand
GTCTGCTCCAGTCCGCCAAATCCAGGGCACGGGGCTATCGCACCCACAAGAATTTTATTAACATGGCTTACCTCGTACTGGGTAAGCTGGATCTCAAGCTACCCACTTAAAACAGCGAGGAACCTTCTTTCTGCCAAAATCGATAAATACCGTTTCATTAAGTCATACTTTATGGACTCGACTAGCAGATGATTTTGTTGTTTTTCTGGAAAGGCGCAAGAATGCCGTCAGTGTCAGTCGTATTTCAGGATATCAGTTAGCGGTTGTCGATTTTCTTAAGGATATTCTTGAGGTAAGGGAATTGTCGGCGGCCTATAACCTGGCCCTTTCCGTGCTCACTACGCGTGCTGACGCCCTCAGTGCCTGGATTGTTGCCTACCCCGATAAGAAACAGACGAACACTTCCAATTTATTAGTGGCTTCTCGAGGGCAGATACCTGAGACTTTACTCAGGATGGGTTTGGAAAATGACAGTGTAAGCCGGCGATGGCTAGATACGGTCATGGAGCGTGTCCGCGAAAAAGAACGTCCTTTTGTGGATGAGCTGCGTTTAAATTCAGCTTTGCAAACCTGGGGAGATACTGAACCCGGAATGAAAAATGTTGCGGTGATCGGTGGATGGCCTTTGTGGGATGATTCAGGTGTGCATGCGGTTTTATTTGTCAGTAGCACGGATCCCGAATATTTCAGTAATAATCTCCAGATTTTTCTGCATCAGCTCACAGAGATTTTACATGTTGCCGATCAGCAGATCAGCAACAAGGCAGAAATTCTCCGCCGCAATTTGCTGTATCAGGCATTACTGGATGAGGCCGATGCTGTTCTTAAAATGAATGCAGAACAACCTTTGTTAGAAGAAATATGCAGACGTCTGGTAGGCAGCACCTTGTTTGAGTCGGCCTGGCTGACTCGTCCTGCTGAGAATCTATCTCTGGAGACCTTGGCTTTTGTTTCGTCGGTAACCGAGGATGCTAATAGTTTGATGGAGCAAATTACCGCCGATTTGCTGCGCGATAGGGTGCTGCATGTATGGAAAACCGGACAGGCGCTATTTCCCTCAGAAGCTGGCAGCGCAAATAGTACGGAGCTCCCGGTTGCGCTCTTGCCGATTATTCGCAACGCTAAGTTGTGGAGTGTTCTGGTGGTGAGATGTTGTCTGGTCGAACATCTCATCAGTGCGGATGTGAACGAGCTCTTGCATAGAGTTGCATCATTGCTGGGTCGCGGTCTGGATGAAATGGACCTGAAAAAGCAACTGGCGGATGAGCAAAATCGGCAAAGCTGGTTAGCCAATCATGACGCATTAACAGGATTGAATAATCGGCGAGGTTTGGATACCTATTTCACCCATGCCATATTGCGGGCGCAGCGCAATAATACCCTGCTGGCTATTTTGATTATTGATTTGGATGATTTTAAACCCATTAATGACAGCTATGGTCATGAAGCGGGTGATCGACTACTGATCAAAGTGTCTGAGGCCTTGAAGAGCGTAACGCGTAGTACCGATTTTCTGGTACGCCTCGGGGGGGACGAATTTGTTATTTTACTGGAAGATTTGCATAAGGCGGATGATCTGCCGCCGGTCATGGATAATATATACAAAGCCGTAGTTACGCCTTTCGTGCTAGAGGCTGAAATTAAGGTATCGGTAGGCTGCAGTGCCGGTCTGACCTTGTATCCTGAAGATTCAGCCAATTCAGACGGTTTGTTGCGCCATGCGGATGAAGCCCTTTATGTTGCCAAACGTAACAAACAAAGCCGCCCCCGGTACTGGGTAAGTTATCTGGATATTCTGGCGGCTGAAAAAAAAGATTAGCGAGCGGCACCTGATTCAGGAAATTGCAGCTCTTACTGCCGCTGCCGGATGAGTTCCTGATCAAACGCGTTATCCAGTTCCTGGGACAACTTGAGCACCTTGCGAAAAATGAAAGGGTCGGCATCGTCGGCCTGGGCGCGCAGCCGCAGGCGAGCCAGTCCGTCAAAACTGTGGGCACGGTCTACCGGATCACCCAAAGCCTGACATTGGTTTCCCTGGTAAATGGCGATAAGCACTTCCGCCGTCAGGGGGTCTTCCAGCGTGTTGTTTTGGGCAGCCTGTAAGGCTTCTGCGGGGCTCAGCTCACCGAGCAGAGGATATCCCAGGTGATGATTCAAAAATTCCACCAACTCTTGATAAGTCATTACTTACTCCAGAAAATCAAAGGGACTGGGTCATGCCGTCATTCAGCGAGATATTACAGGCATCAGCGACACGTTGAAAATAATATTGCAGATCCAAAGGAATGGTCACGCCATCCAGCAATCTGAGTAAATGCAGGTCGGCGGTCAGGATAATATCCACCAGTGACAAATCACCTGTGTAAAAGCGCTGGCGAGCCAGGATTTTGCCCAATTCGCGTAATCGACCCCGACTCTCAAGTTGCTGGTACGCGCCGTAGCGATCATTGGCCAAAGCCTCGACGGATTGCTGGAAACGGCGTTCACATTCGTTCCGATAAAAATTCATGTCTTCTTCATCATGACTGATTTCATCATAAGCCGGCAAAACCGGAGCGATCAGTCTTTCCAGCAGCGGTGTCAGGCTGTTGCGCCACTGACAAAAAGCCGCCCATTCCGGCTCGGCAATATTCTGCTGCATAGGTAGACTTTCGGGATAGAGCCGATCCAGTTCCGCCAATTCGGACAGCGTCGCCTGCTGTTTCTTGCCATTGGCATGGACCAGTACCGGCAAGTCCGCATAGTCCAGATCAAAAGCGGTTTCCTGGTCGCGCAGGGCACAGGGATGATCTTGCCAGTGCAGTTTTTTGGCGCTCAACACCATCCGCAGCATCTGCCCGGCAGTCGATGACCAACGGTGATACAGGTGGATTTCGCGGGCAGAATCGCTCATCGGCGACCATCTTCAACAAGGCTCAGCACATGCTGCCATTGGCTTTGGGTGATGGGCAGAATGGACAGGCGGTTGCCTTTGCGTACCAGGGGGCTATCCGCAAATTCCGGCATGTTGCGCAGGCTATCCAGGGAAATGCATTGCCTAAAACTACGCCGATAGGCAACGTCCACAAGATCCCAGCGGGGTTTATCAAGGCTTGAGCCGGAATCGTAATAATGACTGTGCGGATCAAACTGGGTGGGGTCGGGTCGGGCGCTGCTGACGACTTCGGCCATCCCGACAATACCCGGCACCGCGACCCGGGAATGATAAATAAAAATGCCATCCCCCAGCTGCATGCTGCGCATAAAATTCCGTGCCTGGTAATTACGGATACCGTCCCAGGGTTCCTGGCCGCGCGCCTTGAGATCATCCAGAGAAAAGGCTTCAGGTTCAGTTTTCATTAACCAGTAGGCCATTATTTCAGTCCAGGACGATGTGGTCATGTAAACGATGGCTGAGTAGCCGGCCCAGGGCGGTCGTCAGGTTTTCTCCCGTCTGGCTGTCCAGCCATTGATCATCTTTGGCCGAAAAGCGGGCGGGACCATCACTGCAGGCCAGCCAGATTTGCTGAACGGCCTCCTGACGATTGATGATAATCTGGCTGCCATCGGGCAGGAGCAGGGTGAGCACGCTGTCCACCAGATCACATTCCACATCCGCAGTGCGTTCCTCAATGCGGGTCAGCAATTCTGTCAGAGTGTTTTCAACGGCGACGGCAAAGCTTTTTTCGTTCATTCGGGTTTCCTCAAGTTTGGTCCTATGATGCGACCTGACCTGTTGCAGGGCAAGTTTTGATCCATCAGGACCGGCCTGCGTGATTCAGTAATATGGCCAGAAACGATTCCCCATAAGCGGCGAGTTTGCGTTCACCAACGCCGGGCACCGTGGCGAGACTGGCCAGGCTCAGCGGGCGCAGGCGCAGCATTTCCATCAGCGTCGCATCATGAAAGATCACGTAGGGAGGTACTCCCTGGGTTTGTGCCAGGGCGCGGCGATGCTGACGTAAATCTTCCCATAGTGCTTTGTCGCTGGAGGGAATTTCCTGGACCTTCTCTTTTTTTCGGGGCTGGGCGTTGTCGTGCTGGCGCAGGGTGAGGGTTTGTTCGCCGCGCAAAATGGGACGACTCAGCGGACTCAGACGCAAGCCACCATGTCCTTCGCTATCTACTTCAACCAGGCCCCGGAGTAACAGATGGCGGAACAAGGCGCGCCAGGCGTTGGCAGATAATTCCTTGCCAATGCCATAGACCCGGAGTTGATGATGGCCCCATTGCTGAATACGGGGATCATCGCGGGCAAGCAAGACATCGACCAGATACTGAACTCCAAAACGCTGACCCGTGCGGTGTACCGCAGAGAGGGCTTTTTGTGCAGCGACGGTGGCATCCCAGGTGGCCGGAGGGGTCAGGCAGTTGTCACAATTTCCGCAGGGCTGGGCGAGGGTTTCGCCAAAATAGCTGAGCAGGGTCTGGCGCCGGCATTGCGTCGTTTCACAAAGAGCGAGCATGGCATCCAGTTTTTGGCCTTCCATTTGCTTGCGTTGCTGGTCGGCTTCAGATTGCTGGATCATCTGCCGCAGTTGCACCACATCCTGCAGGCCATAATGCATCCAGGCTTCAGCCGGCAAACCGTCACGCCCCGCCCGACCGGTTTCCTGATAATAGGCTTCGATACTTTTGGGCAAATTGAGATGGGCCACAAAACGCACATTGGGCTTGTCGATACCCATACCAAAAGCAATAGTTGCTACAATAATGACACCCTCATCGCGTTGAAAACGCTGTTGATGGCGACGCCGTTCATCTGCAGAAAGACCAGCGTGATAGGGCAGGGCGTCCAATCCTTCAGCCTGAAGCCATGTAGCTATTTCTTCGACGCGTTTACGGGAAAGGCAGTAAACAATGCCTGCTTCACCATCATGGTGGTCGCGAATAAAATGCAGCAGGGCGTTGCGCGCACCCTGGCTGCTGCTGTGGATGTGGTAGCGGATATTGGGACGATCAAAAGACCGGGTAAAAATGCGTGCGCGTTGCAGTCCCAGTCGTTCGATGATTTCCAGACGGGTTTTGGGGTCGGCGGTGGCGGTCAGGGCAATGCGCGGTATGGCCGGGAAGCGTTCGTGAAGAACCTTCAGTTGCAAATATTCCGGGCGAAAATCATGTCCCCACTGTGATACGCAATGGGCCTCATCAATCGCGAAAAGATTGACCTGACATTGTTGCAGCAGGCGCAGGGTACGATCCTGCAGCAGACGTTCGGGGGCAATGTATAGTAAATCCAGTTGGCCGCTGCGCAGGGCTTCTTCGGTTTCGCGGATTTCCCGGGGCTGAATGCTGGAATTAAGAGCCGCCGCTGCAACCCCCGCCTGCCGCAAGGCATTCACCTGATCTTCCATCAGCGCGATGAGTGGTGATATGACTACACCAGCACCAGGACGGGCGATCGCAGGAATCTGATAACACAATGACTTGCCGCCCCCGGTAGGCATCAACACCAGTGCGTCCTGGCCGCTCATGAGTGTGGCGATGACTTCCTCTTGAGGGGCTCGAAACTGTTCATAGCCGAAAGTGTGGCGCAGGATTTCGAGAGAGGGCGTAATGGTGGGCATGTCTGCTGAGCTGATGTTATTCCTTAGTTGCCGGGTTGAGCATAGGCGGGGCAATTGATCTGCTGAATCAGTGGCTCGGCGAGATCAATGCGAGCTGCGCTCAACTGCCGACCCCAGACGCAGCCGCTGTCCAGGGCCAGCAAGCGTTCATGCACCAGCAGACCCTGAGTCGCCCAATGCCCGCAGATAATAGAACCACTGCTCTGCCGTTCAAAAAACCATCGATGCCACGGCGCATACATATGCGCAAGGTCTTTGGGTAGGGTGCTGGGCCAGTTGAAAAGACCATCTGCGGTGGCATAACGGGCGCGGGTAAATACCGCCACCCGAAAACGCTGAGCGTCTACTTCGTTGCGGCAACCTTCCCAGCGATCCGGAGCGGGCGCAGCCCACAATGATTTCAAAAAGCGTTTCCAGTGCGGGCCGCATAGTGCCTCCTGCACCTGCAAAGCATGCTCTGCAGCGCTGGAAATGTCCCAGTCGGGATGGATGGCGGCATGGACCATCGTCCAGCCCAGCGCTTCGTCATGATGGAGCAGGGGTTGCTGCCTTAGCCATTCCAGCCAGTCACCGGCATTTTTGTCAGCGAGCAGTACCGCAAGGGTGTCACTTTTTTTGGCAGGAACAATACCCGCCCAGCGCGAAAGCGCATATAAATCATGATTACCCAGCACAATGTGGAGGCGATCCTGCCAGTTGAAAAGCTTTTTCAGTAATGGACGACTATCGGGACCACGATTCAGCAGGTCACCTGCCAACCAGAGGTGGTCATGCTGCACATCAAAGTCGACTTTTTGCAGTAGTTCGTTGAAAGGGGCACAACAACCCTGCAGATCTCCTAAAGCGTAAGTAGCACCCATGGTTTTAAAGGGTGATGACCTGATCGGAGATTTTCATCTAGCGGACCAGTGTTTTCATGCTGGCAACCTCAATGCTGGAGTTGAGCAGGGTTTTTTCAGACTGATGCAGCCATTCCAGGCCGACCACATATATCTTCGCACCCAGTTCCTGAAGTTCATGAATAAGATCCTGATGAACCAACTGTTTTGCCCCGGTTTGCTCATCCAGAAAAGCCAGGGGGCAGGCTTCCTGAGCAAGAAAAACGCTCACCTCAACCCCATCCGCCACAGCCGACGCCGCCATGCGCAGGCCGTGCAGAACAGGATTACCCTTTGCTTCGGGGTCGGATTTGAGGAGGATGGTCCAGTGCATTATGTCTGACTCTTTAATGGATAGTTAACGCTATTTGTTCCATAAGCATAGCATAAAGAAGCCGGTATAATGTATGTACTATTCGACCTTGGCCTGAGCTTGCTCTGTAGACCGTTGCTGCGCCGGGCTGTTGCTGCAGGCTTGACTGGTTAGTGCCGCAGCGCTATAACCTTGCGGATATGTTTATCTGGGAATAACGTAAGGATTTCCCTGACACACCTTTTATGGGGAGGGGTATTGCAAAGCGCGGATCATGGCCCAGGCTTTCCAGCCTATCGGATGACAACGGGTTTTGACCGTTTTCGCTGGATGGGGCCTGCTTTGGCTGGCCTGGTATTTGTCTTTTTGCTGGCCCCCTTTGCAGCGCTGCTATTTGCGACGGACTGGCCTGATTTTCATTTTGCCGATGGCGATCTTGGTGCAATCCGGACTTCCTTACTTTACAGCGCGTTGGCCCTGATTATTTCCGTGCTGGCCGGAACGCCGCTGGCCTGGTGGCTGGCGCGCGGGCAGGGCCGTGGCAAGTGGTTTTTGGATGCCCTGCTGATGTTGCCCCTGCTGACGCCGCCCCTGGCTCTGGGTATTTTGCTGAGCAGTTTTTATGGTCCCTATTCACCGGTAGGGAGTCTATTCAGCCACGCCGGCATCTATCTCACCAATACGGCTCCGGCGTTTATCCTCGCCCAGATTTATGGGGCCATGCCTTATTATATCATCGCAGCGCGGGCAGCTTTTGAAGGTGTTCCCCGCGAACTGGAGCAAATCAGCCGGACATTGGGGCGCAACCGGTTTCAGACTTTTTGGCGGGTCACCTTACCGTTGGCGCGCATTGGTTTGTCAGCCGGGGTGGCCCTGGCCTGGGTACGGGCCATGGGTGAGTTTGGCATTGTGTTGATTGTGGCTTATTTCCCTGAGGGAATCCCGGTCAAATTGTGGGTCAATTTGCAAGATATTGGTCTCAGTGCAGTTTACCCCTTGCTGTGGATATTTTTTCTGGTGGCTGTCCCCTTGCCGCTCTGGATTGGTTTGCGCGCCCGGCGGCAGACGCAGGCCATGTTTTGAAGCCATCGGCTCCCGCCCTGCACATTCATTGCCAGATGCAGCAGCCTCTTGCCCTGGATATCAGCTTGCAGGTACACGGCTTCACCGTACTGTTGGGCGTCTCCGGTGTAGGTAAATCATCGCTGCTGAAGGCCATTGCCGGTTTGCTCCCGGCCCAGGTCAATCCTTACGGAGATCTGGCCGTAGAGCAACGACCCATTGCTTATTTGCCTCAGGGCTATGCACTATTTCCGCACTTGCGGGCCTGGGAAAATGTCGCATTTCCCCTGTCGCGCTCTGCCCATCGCCATATGGATGCCCTGGCCTTGCTCCAACGGGTTGGTCTTGAAGATTTGGCGAATCGTTTTCCGTCTGAACTTTCCGGTGGCCAGAAACAGCGGGTGGCTCTGGCGCGGGCGCTGGCACGAAAACCGCAGTTATTATTGCTGGATGAGCCCACTTCAGCGCTGGATATGGCGACCCGGGACGAGGTGCTGGATGAACTGGTAAGGGAGGTTCACGAATTCGGGATTCCTGTACTGGCGGTCAGTCACGATCCGCATCTGGCGATGCTGGCGGACCATATGGCTATTTTGCGCGATGGCCGCATTGTCCAGGAAGGCGCCCCCGGCGAAGTGTTTGCACGGCCGCGTCATGTTGCTTCAGCCCGATTGCTGGGTTTCCGTAATTTTCTCTCAGGTCAGATTGCCGGTTCTGAGCACAACTCCCGCCTACAGGTAGCGGGCTCCGGATGGCAGATGCAGGCCGGGTGGCAACCAGCTCTGTCGGTAGGAATGCCCGTGCAACTGGCCATGCGCGCAGAAGACATCTACCTGCAAGAGGATGGGGCAGCGCATTGTTGTCCCAATCCCTTGTCGGTGCAGGTCAAGGCTTGCCGAAAGGAAGGTCTGAGCATGCGCCTTTATCTGGAAGGACCCGCCTCACTGGAAATGCTGCTATCCCGCCAGCAGGCCGAAGACGCACAGGTCACCGTGGGAAACTTCCTCAAGGTCTGCGTGCAACCCCGGCATGTGCAGGTAATGACGGCAGAATGATTCAGCGTTTTTGACAAAAGTTAAAGCCCGGCCTCCTTCTGGTGCCAAATGGCCAGGATCGTCACCAGCGCAGCACCGTCATAGCGATAGCGGGCCGCATATCCGCTGTCGCCAAACTCGATCAGCCATTCCCTGAATTCTTCCGACAAACCCTCAACCGTGCGCCCAATATGCGGCTGATGTCCAAGAACTTGCAGGGATTGCACGATGGCTGCAGCAGCCCGTTTAGCGGCTGCCGGGTTCTTCGGACGCAAAAATTCACGCAACCGCTCCAAGTCTCGCAAGGCAGCGGGCGCGAACTTTACTTGTGGCATGCCGGTGCAGTCTGCTCATTGTCGTCGCCCCACGTTTCCAGCCAGGCGATTACTTCGTCTCCAGTGACGTGCAGGCCGGTTTCCTGATATTCCTCCCATGCCTTGAGCGTACCCTGCCGGAACGCCTCACGCTTTTCCTCGCGCTCTACATATTCCTCAATGGCCTGTCGCATTATCCAATGCGTTGTGCGGTGTCGGACATCGGCAAGATGCCGGATGCGATCGCGTGTATCGTTATCCAGTTTCACAGATACGGTTTTTGCTGCAGTGGCTGGCATAGTTTACCTCCTGCTATCAGTAATAGGTGTTACCTTATTACACCTGAACAGCGAATGCCAAGGTCTTCCCAGTCGCGACTACGCTGCGCCTGCCACCCCGGCATCTGCAGATAATCCGTTGACAATGCTGCAGGAAAGGGTCAAAATCCTCAGCTTCAAATTTCAGCAGTAATCAGCTACGCAAAGACACGGAGAGTAAAACTTGGCGAATACAGCTCAGGCGCGCAAGCGCGTGTTACAAAACGAAAACCACCGCTTGCGCAATGCCAGCATGCGTTCACGCCTGCGTACCTACGTGAAGAAGGTGCTCAAGGCCGTCCACGCTGGTAACCAGGAAGAAGCCCGCGTGGCCCTGCATGCCGCAGAATCGGTCATCGACAAGACTGCCGGTAAGGGAATCGTTCACCCTAACGCTGCTGCACGTACCAAGAGCCGTCTTTCTGCACGCGTCAAGGCGATGGGTAGCGTCGCCGCACACTGATTGCAGCGCGCTGTTGTCACTAAAAGGGGCTGTCTGTGGATGGTCCCTTTTTGTGTGAGCATAATCTGGCGGGTGTCTTGAATGCTTTTTGTCCCTGCGATGCGGTCAGGGTTGCTTATATGGTTGCCTCCATGTGTGCAAGATGATTTTGATGTCTGGCGTATTGCGGTCGGGTTGCTGCAAAGCATCCATGAAGCACTGCTGACAGATGCAGAATCAGATCAGTTTTTACCCGGCATTCAGTTTTTACCCAGCATTTCCCGCAGGCGGGCAAAAGCCACGGCGGGGTCCATGGTCTCTGCCTCGCTGTCTGCACCCTGCCAGTCCAGATGTTCCTTGGGGATTTCCTGCAAGAAGCGGGAGGCCTTGGGATTGACGTCCTGACCATAGCGCCGCCGTTTGCGGCAGCGGCTGAGGGTCAGGCGGAAACGGGCGCGAGTCATTCCCACATAAAACAGGCGCCGCTCTTCGGCGATTTGTTCCGGGGTTTCACTGTTACGATGCGGCAGTAATTCCTCTTCCGCGCCCACCAGAAACACCTGGGGAAACTCGAGCCCCTTGGCAGCATGCAGGGTCGAAAGGCGCAGCACATCCCGGTCATCGTCCTCTTCCCGCTCCAGCACATTAAACAGCATCAGCCGGTTGAGAATTTCCACCAGGCTTTGCGGGCCATCTTCCTGCTCTTGCAGGCGCTGCATCCAGGCCAGTAGTTCCTGAATATTCTCCCAGCGCCGGGCTGCATCTTTTTCATCCCCTTCATTATGCAGATAGGGCAAATAGCCAATGTCATCGGGCAGGCTTTGCAGGGCCGGCATCAGCTCCGCCTTCTCGACTTCATCGGCTTTCAGGTTGACCCATCCGGCAAAACTGCGCAGGGCGTTGCGGCCTTTTTCCGGCAGTTCCAGCCCATCTTCCCAAACCGCAGCAAACAGAGATAAATTCTGGGCCTTGGCAAACTCGCCCAGCTTTTCGAGAGTGCTGCTGCCAATGCCGCGACGCGGGGTGTTGACCGCGCGCAAAAAGGCCGGATCATCATCGGGATTGCTCAGCAAACGCAAATAAGCCAGAAAATCCTTGATTTCGCTGCGCTCAAAAAATGACAACCCGCCGGAAATCTGGTAAGGAATGCGAGCATTGCGCAAAGCCGCCTCAAAAGGTCGGGACTGATGGTTACTGCGATAAAGAATCGCATAATCCCGATACTCTCCCTGGCGCTGAAAACGGTCGCGGAGAATGGCGTTGACCACCTGTTCGGCTTCATCACTTTCATCGGCGCAGTTCAACACCCGGATGGGATGACCATCGCCCAGATTGCTCCACAGACGCTTTTCAAAAAGATGGGGATTTTGCGCAATCACCGCGTTGGCGGACTGGAGAATACGGCCGGTAGAACGATAATTCTGCTCCAGCTTGATGACTTTCAGGGCCGGATAATCCTGGGCCAGACGATGCAAATTGTCGGCTGCAGCCCCTCGCCAGGAATAAATACTCTGATCATCATCCCCTACAGCGGTCAGATTGTGGCGCAGTCCCAGCAAATTGCGGATCAGGCGATACTGGGCACCATTACTGTCCTGATACTCGTCTACCAGTAAATAACGGATACGATCCTGCCAGGCTGTGCGGGCTTCCTCGTTTTCCTGCAGCAGGCGGGTAGGGAGCAGAATCAGATCATCCAGATCCACCGCATTACAGGCACTCAGGGCACGTTGATAGGGTTTGTAGATGACCGCTGCTTCTTCCCCCAAACGATCTTTCCCCTGCGCCTCCTGAGGCAGAAATCCGTCATTTTTAAAGCGCGAAATGCGCGCCTGAATGGCCTCTGCCAGATCACTGGGACCATTGGCATCGCGCAGCAGGTTGCGCACCATGCTGAGACTGTCTCCCGGATCAATGACACTGAAATTGTTGCGATAACCCAGGCGTTCAATGTCCTTGCGTAAAATATCCAGGCCCAGACGATGGAAGGTGGATACCATCAGGCCCCGGCTGTTATGGCCCTGCAGGGATTGGCTGACCCGGCTTTTCATTTCGCGGGCGGCCTTGTTGGTAAAAGTCACCGCACAAATATGTTTGGGGGCCACCTGTTGATCACGAATCAGGTGCACAATTTTACGGGTGATGACCCGGGTTTTGCCGGAACCCGCGCCAGCCAGAACCAGCAGAGGGCCATGAACGTGGTGGACGGCCTCCAATTGCGGTGCATTGAGTTCATCAGCCACTGCTCAGTAGCCCCCGAAAATATGGAAAATCAGTGTTCGCTGACGGTTTTGCTGGAGGCTGCAGGTTTTGTTGCCGGCGGTGACTCGGCAAAGCCTCCCTTATACGCCCACCAGATAATCACCGGGCCAAGAATAATCATCGGTACGGACAAGACCTGTCCCATAGTGAACGGGCCAAACACAAAACCCAACTGAATATCGGGTTGGCGGGCAAACTCAGCCACAAAACGGAAAATCCCGTAGAACAGGACGAACATCCCGCCAATAGACCCGGCTGGACGGGGTTTGCGGCTGTAAATAGCCAGAATCAGAAACAACAACACCCCCTCCAGCAGAAATTCGTAAATTTGCGAAGGCTGGCGCGGTTGCGGTCCACCGGCAGGAAACACCATGGCCCAGGGCAGGTGACTGACCCGGCCAAACAACTGATCGTTGATGAAATTCGCCAAACGCCCCAGCCCCAACCCAATGGGTACGGCCGGCGCAATAAAATCGAGGGTAGGCAGAAAACTGTGATCTTGATGAGACTTGGCAAACGCCCAGCAGGCCAGCACCACGCCAAGCAATCCGCCATGAAAGGACATGCCACCATCCCATATATACAGCATTTTGATGGGTTCACTGAGATAATAGGGCAGGTTATACCAGATAATGTAGCCTACCCGACCGCCCAGTATGGCCCCGACTGCCACATAAAATTCCAGATCGACGACCTGCTCCTTGCGCCAGTTCCAGTGCGACATTTTGCCACGCCGGATCAACCACAGGGTCGCAATGACAAAGCTGATGATTTCAAGCAATCCATACCAGTGAATGGTAATTGGGCCCAGGGGAAAACCAACGGTATTGATATCAGGAAAATGCAGCATGGGTGTCCTCACAATTTCCCGCAACCATGGCCGAGCCACTGCCTTCTGTCAAGTTGCTCAAGCCACCAAAATAAAATGTGAGGTGATCGCGAAGATAAGTGGCTTGTTTGGTATCAGAAGTGATATATTTAATCATGGCTGACAAGAAACTGGTTGATGAGGTTCATCATATTTCCAGAAAGCGAGGGAACGGGCAGCTGCGCCGGGAAGTGTGGGTGGATGAAAGGGGCGAAGTAACACGGTACAACCTGGCGTATATCAATCATGCGATATGCGCCGTGGATAACGGTCGCGTTGTGGGATATGACAACCAGCACGGATACCACCATCGTCATTATTTGGGGGATATGCACCCGATAGATTTTATCAGTTTTGAGGATATCGAAGCACGTTTTGAAGAGGATTGGATGGCCTTAAGGAGGCAATAAAATGTTACTGCAGGTAGCCCATGAAAAAACGTTCTTTGAACGCGGCAAGAAAATTGCCCGTACAGCAGATGCCGGACAACCCATTTCCGAAGAAAAAATCATCAGTTTTGAAGACCCCTCAGACTTGCTGCATCTGCTGACTACAGCCCGACTTGCTCTAATGCAAGTGGTTTTGGAAAGACCGCTTTCCATTACCGAGATTGCGGAACGTCTCGGGCGTGATCGTAGTGCTGTGAAGCGGGATATAGACGTGCTGGCGGATTCCGGGTTGGTCATTGTCGAGGAAAAACCATTGCCGGGTCATGGACGAAAAAAAGAAGTGCGGCCTGCTGCGCATTCGCTTCGTCTGGAGGCTGTATTAGCATAATGCGGGTGATTGGGGCAGAATCTTGCTTTAAAGCCATTCAGGGGGGACCGTCATGGCAGAGAACGTGGAAGTTATGGAGCTTGGTTGCCCTCCTCGTGGACGGGTGGAGGCATACTGATGGCCAATCAACACGCTGTCATCGTCCTGGGAGCCGGCATTGTCGGTGTATCTATTGCCCTGCAGTTGCAACTACGCGGTCGGCAAACCCTGCTGCTCGACCGCCAGGGTCCGGGGGAGGGGACATCATTTGGCAACGCCGGCCTGATTCAGCGCGAGGCGGTCATGCCGCACCCCTTTCCGCGTGCCCTGGCGCAGATGCTGAGTTACGCCCGCAATCGCTCGACGGAAGCCTATTATCGCGGCACCATGCTGCCCCGTCTGGCTATTCCCTTTATGCAATACTGGTACAACTCCCAGGAAGAACGGCACCGGGCCATTGCCCGCCACTATGCCGCCCTGATCACCCATTGCCTGGATGATCATCTGGCCCTGGCCGGTCTGGCCGGAGCGACAAACCTGTTTCGTGCCGGTGGCTGGCTGCAGGTTCATGCCCATGCAGAATCCCTGGATCATGCCCTGCAGGAGGCCGCCTACAAGGCTGAGCACTTTGGAGTCACTTATGAGGCACTGAATACGGCACAAGTGGCGCAGATGGAAACGACTTTGCGTCCCGGTCTTGCGGGTGGTATTCACTGGACCCAACCGCTGGCCGTCACCGACCCCCACGCCCTGACTCGCGCCTATTTGAATTACTTTATCCAACTGGGCGGCGAGTTTCGCACGGGTAATGCTGAAAAAGTGCAAAAAGAACAAACGGGTTGGCGCGTACAAAGTGCACACGGTCCCATAGAAGCTGCCGAACTGGTGATTGCCCTGGGAGCCTGGTCACCGGATATTACCCGCGCACTGGGTTTTCATCCGCCGCTTTTCGTGAAGCGCGGCTACCACATGCATTACCGCCAGCCCGCCACATCGCTCTGCCACCCGGTTCTGGACGCCGATCAGGGTTATGTACTGGCCCCCATGCAAAGGGGTATTCGCCTGACGACCGGCGCAGAATTCGCCGACCGCGACGCGCCACGTTCGTCTATCCCCCTGACTCGCGCCGAAGCCCAGGCCCGGCGACTCCTGCCCAGCCTCGGTGAACGCCTGGACCCGGAAGCCTGGCTGGGTTCACGCCCCTGCACCCCCGATATGCTTCCCATTATCGGCCCAGCCCCCGGCCAGAAAGGCCTCTGGTACGCCTTTGGCCACTGTCACCAGGGCCTGACCCTCGGCCCCACAACCGGACGCCTGCTGGCAGAAATGATGGGGGACGAAACGCCGTTTACGGATCCGGAGCCTTATCGGGCTGAGCGGTTTATGTGATTTTAAAAAAGGATCTACTAAGTGGGTATAAAAGATAAAAATGAAATTGAAATTGAATTTTGGAAAAAATCTAAAAATGAATCTTGTGAGCTAGAAAAGTTGTCACTAAACAATATCATTAATAAAGTGGCCGAAGCGGAAATACTTATTGATTGCATAAAAACGCATGCCCCAATTTGTGATGGTGGAAATGTCTTGGAACTCGGTGGTGGTCAAGGATGGGGAGCGTGTGTTTACAAAAGAATGTATGACGGAATAACGATAACAACAACAGATATAAGTAAATATGCTGTGTCAGAACTGCCGAAATGGGAAAAGCTTTTTGATGTAAATATTGATAGATCATATTCATGCAAAAGCTATTCAACCAATGAAAAAGACGAATCTATTGATTTTTTGTTCACATTTGCTGCCGCTCATCATTTTCTAGAACATAGGAAAACCATTGAAGAATTATCAAGAATTCTTAAGAAAGGTGGCCGCGCAATCTACTATTATGAGCCAACTACGCCAAGATATCTCTATAAGCTAGCCTATTGGAGGGTCAATAGGAAGCGTCCTGAAGTTCCTGAGGATGTGCTTATCGTATCTGAACTCGATTCTTTATCTAAAAAATATGGTCTAGAATTTAAGTGTGAATATTATCCATCAACAATAAGAAGGGGGAGATTTGAGAAAGTATATTACGCAGTATTAAAATTCTTTCCATTTTTACAGAAAATTCTTCCTTGTACGGCAAATATTATTTTTTATAAACCGCTTTATCCGAAAACAGAGAATCATGCGACCCTGGGGGAGTGAGAGTTTTATTTGATGGCTAATTGGTCTGATAAAACGATAAATTATTTGATAATTTGTTGTATTTATTATGCAAAAATAATATATATATCGATAGTTTTTATTGTGCGTTCTGACTTTATAATGTGTTTTTGGCCGAAATTGAAAAGCTAGCCTTAGCCGCGTTTGTTGGCTGCAATAACTTCCTGATACAGCGCTTCATAGGTACTTACCCAGCGATCGATATCCGTAAATGGCAAACTACTAGGCCGCGCCTTGGCAGTTAGTTTCGCACGCAGATTATCGTCATGCATGGCTATGAGTGCAGATTCCAGTTCTCCAGGTGAGTCAGGCTCAAACAGCAACCCGTTTTCGCCATGACGGATCATTTCTGGAATACCACCACGGCGTGAAGCGATTACCGGTTTGCCGAAGGCGAGTGCTTCGAACACGACCCCTGGCAAGTTGTCATTCCAAAGCGACGGCACTACTACTACATCCACCTGTGGATAGAAATCACGGGGTGTGACGCGCCCGAGCAATTGAATACGCGCACTATGTACTTGTGAATGTAATTGCACTTCATATTGCTCTTTTCCCGATCCGGCAATTAAGAGTTCAGTATCAGACAAGTCTACTGCGAGAAAAGCCTCGATCAGAAGCGAAATACCTTTAGTCGGATGCAACCTGCCTATAAAGCCGAAGCGTGTTCCTTGATGTGGAGTGGGTGATTGAGCTATATCGATATTAAGTGATTTAGGTGACCGTGCATTATGAATCACTCTTTGAATTGGTACATTCTTGAAGTACCCCAAAGAAAGATGCTTTTCTAGGATATATCTGCTGACACCGACCACAGCTTGCAGATGCTGACTCAACTTACGATGTGGAAGACGAAAGGTGTGGCAGCGAGCGCACTGAGCAGTGCAGTTATGACCATTTTTGTACATTGAAGAGTTGACACAAATGGATTCATAACCATGCAAAATCTGGACAGAGGGTACACCCAAACGAGATAACATTTTCCAGCTTGCAGAAGACCAACCTTGGAGTGCATGTATGGAGGTTATATCAGGCTTTTCAACAGCAACTATTTTGCGTAAAAAATCCTGCATCCATGGATTGTAAATATCAAGAGTGTGCCATACCAGGCGAAGCGGCGTAGATGGTCTTTTTTTATGAAATGGCCAATAAATATTTTTAATCCCCGCTTGCCAGATCGTGATTCCCTCTTTCTCTATCCGTTCAAGGCCTGGTTTTTCTGATGTGGTGAGTAGAATGCACTCATGCCCCTTATCTTTGAGAGCGCGCATTTGTTCCCAGACTATGACTTCCCCGCCACCACCTTTCGCTGGTTCAGCCAAATTGTGTAAGAATAAAATTTTCATAGGGGGAATCTCTCGTTTAGTCCAAGATGGCCTGAAAGACCTTCATCGATTGCCTTCTTGATTAGTCTAAAGCGGTGAAGTTTTCTTAATTTTATAGCATATATAAAAAGTATAATTAAATATATATAAAGATTTATATGAAAAACAAAATTATTTGTTTTTATTTTTCTTGAAAAAAAATAAGAAGTATTTCGCATTGTATAGTAAGCGCGAAAGTCACCATCTCCTTTTAGTAGGCCGACAAAGCTATTGCTATAATGGCTTTTGACATTCCATGATGATTCTAAATCTTCAATTATAGCATCTGTTACAAGCAAAATCTTCCCCCCCCTTTCAATGATACGATGCGTGAAGTCGATATCATCTGCATAAAGAATAAAATCAGGGTTAGGAAGACCATTTGCCTTGATGAGATCACGGTGAAACAAAAGACCGCTATAAGGTGCCATTTCTAATGGTACTATTGTTGGTAATGTTCCATAAAGTCGAGGCTTTCCCCAAGGGGTTCTCCGCCATATTTTGTAGGGTATATCTGCTATATGAAACCATTGAAAGCTATTGGGGTGGGGATTAATACGCTTCAATGGTACACCCATTGCCACATCAGCTTGATGTTCTGGGCGAAAAGCCAGGACAGATAATTTGTCACGCGGGACGACGTGAACTGCTTCTATAAAGGCGTTCAATAATTTTTCAAATGTGTTGATTTTCGGACAATTGTCATCGTCTAGCAGACAAATATACTCAGCACCAAGTTCTATAGCACGTTTTATACCTGCAGCAAACCCTTGGGATGAGCCAGTGTTGTTTCCAAGCTCCACGATATCAACCCAATTGCCATATGCGGAAGTAAGTTCTTTTTTAAGTGACCACGCAGCACCATTGTTAACAACCACAATACGGTTAGAGTTGTCGTAATTTAGACTTTTTAGTACCTTATAGAGTAAAGCAGCGCGATCGCCGTATGATACTATAACAATACATAATGAAATTTTATGAATCATCGTCATTACAAAGTCTCTAGATCATCAAAGAGTGGGATGCCATCGTGACTGCGCCGGTTGCTAGTTTCATTGAGGTCAGTGTTTTGGACACTACCACAGGCGGGGCAAGCACCACGACTGTACTTTGGGAAAGTTGATTTGCAGATTCTGGCTTTTCTCCTCTACATGGAAGGCTACATCGTTTACCCACAATGGTGGTACAAATCCTAATATCCGATAAAACAGTTCTTGTTGGGCCATCTGATACCTCACTCATTCGGGTACAGCGGCTTCACTGCATTCTAACCTTATCCGCTTAATTTGACGAATAGTCTGTTTTCTATTGCAATAGGTGATGGTGGGGTCGACCTCATCATATAGTTTTTTAATATGTTTCTAACGCCCTCGGAATATGAAAGTGAAACTTTTCGGTTGATATAAGGGAAACCTTCCGAGTAAGCGTACAAATTTCCACTTCGTCATTGCACGGTCTCCGATAATAACGCTCTTTACGAGCGATTTGAACCTAGTTAGCAGGTTGTAGTTCGTCCAGTCTCTGATCGTTTCTGATCTCAATTTGTTCTTAGCAAGTTCATCCCGATTGAGAAAAGAGTCATCACCCAATTCAGTTGCGAGCCACTCTAGTAACCCAACTTTTTGAATGTCCCAAATTGCATTACGACGATTTTTTATTTCAACGTCCTGCGAATTAATAAATTTTCCTCCAAAATTAGTTAAAGAACCAGTGTTCATACGATACATCACGAAAGAAGAGGGCATTATCCCAACGCGATAACCATTTGCATGGATCAGAAAGCTAAGAAAAATATCTACTGGAAAATCAATTTCTTCCAAAGGTGGCATTGGAAAGGAATAAGCTTTCTTGCGATAAGATGTGGTAGCGCCATGAATGAGTACATAAGGAAATCGAGTTTTTTTAAAGAGAGCTCGTTGTCTTCGGAATTCCTCGACAAACGAAGAGCTTTTTACACCGATCATTAGAATGTTACCGTCTTCATCAATAAGATCATAGGCCCCAGTTACTGCCATTACGCTCGGATCCTCGTAAAATGGGACATGTGCCGCGCAACGGTCTGGTTTTGATATGTCATCACCATCGGCCTCAATAACAATTTCGCCCATTGCTTGGGTGCCTCGCAGCAAGTAGTGCTTAATCCCACCGAGATTTCTGTCTGTTTTGACTACTCGAACGAGGTGTGGCCCATCATAAGCGCGCGCCATTTCATCCATGATCTCGAAGGTCCGATCGCTTGAGCAATCGTCTGAGAGGATGATCTCGAGTGGTGAATATGTCTGTGAAAGTGCACCCACCACCGCCTCGCGGATATACTTTTCTTGGTTGTAGGCGAACAAGGCAAAAGTGACTAAGGGCCGAACAGGCGTGCCCTCGGGCAAGTTTTTATTACCATAGATGCTCATAGTATTTTGTCCATCCATTCCTTCACCTTATCTTTGAAACGTGACCCAATATACCCGATGCGGCCAATCTGGTCGCCGGGTAGGCCAGCCATCGTCGATAAACGCATCAATGCCCAGATACCTGATACAGTCGCCAGAACTGTGCCGAGTATGGCACCCATTGGCTCTGACCATCGTGCAACTATGTCAACTGCCACTGCCGCTAAGAACACCGCAAGTGCCTGCACCTTAACTGCGCGAATCCAGCGGAAACCGATGCTGCGTCGAGCAAGTATCCACACGATAGGAAGTCCGACAGCGTTGAACATAACATAGGCTATACCCGTTGCTGTGACACCGAACAACGGTAGGCCGATCAGTGATGCAAGCACGAAAACGCCGATATAAATTGTTTCGGTGGTAACAAAAGTCTTCCCTGCACCTTTGGCGAGAATCACGTAACCAAGCGGCCAGCTCATCACTTTGAATATGTCTCCTAAAAGCTGCCATCGCAAGATCTCAGCGGCTGGTGCAAAATCGGCTGAATAGAGAAGATAGATTACCCAAGGCGCAAGACCCAGCATCGCCAACAAGATCGGCGCACAGAGCAGTAGCGCCACTTCGGTCTGTTCGTTGATAAGTCGGTTCGCTGCGTTCGCGTCATGAATTACGGCAGTCAAACGAGGGTAATAGTCTGTCCCCATTGCACCCAGCACAAAGCCAAGGTAAGTCATTCCGATGATCCATGAAGCCTGAAACTGTCCCAAGGCTACGACACCCAAGTCCTGCTGGACCAGCGTTCGCACTAACAGCAGTCCTGAAGTCATGACAAGCCCACTTACCATGAGGGCAGAACCCAAAGTAAACAGCTCGCGCCATTCATGCGCTATTTCAGACAGACGAAACGGAGGGGCTGCGTGTGCAACCAAACGCTTAACATAAAAATGGCCGAACAGAAAGGTCACCGCTGGCACAATTAAAACCATCGCTACTAAACCATGAATACCCCAAAGCCAGAGGACAGGGATCCCAAGTATGGTGCCGAGGACGCCAGCTCCAACATTAATTCGGGCGATATCGCCTATTTGGCGCAGACCGACCAGTAATGCCTCCTGCGATCCGACTGCAACAGTTAGCGCAACACCAATCGATAGCCATGCCACATCATTTGCGCGGTGCTCATCTGCTAGGATGTGACGTGCGATCCAGTCGCTTGCCAACCAGAAGATCACAGAGCCGATCAAAGCCAAGATACTCGTTCCCCAGAGCAGGGCTTGGCGAGTACGGCTGACAGCAGTATCTCCTCCTTCGGCCTGCGCTTTTGCGATCTGACGTGTGCCAGCACTATTCAATCCCAAAGAAGCGACGGATGAAGCCGTCTGAATGAGGTTTTGGTAGAGCCCGATAAAGCCAATACCCGCTGGCCCCAGCAGAACCGCAACGACCTTCATTTTTACAAGGCGAGTAGCAATGTTAATGATCTGTGACCCACCCATGATCGAGGAAGAACGCAGGATACTTCGGTAAGACGACCTGCTCACTCAAATCCTTCCTTGATAGCTTCAAAACTTTCCGTAGTAATTGCTATGGTCAGCTGTGACCCCATTGGTACACCTAGCGCTTGGCATTTCAAATGCTCGGCGGTTGTAGAGCTATCTTTGGATAGGTAAAGACCGACGTAAGTTGCTTGTATGTGAGGGGGTAGCGGGAGGTGAATCGGTGTTCCTATAGCTGTACCCGGTGCCCTAGCGTTTTTTAGGGTAGTTATCGCGTATTTATCCTGTCGCTGCGAGTTCAGATCTACTGCACCGGTTGGTGTCCGATTGCGTGTGCGGCCTGACCAGTGCGCTGGGTTTTGAGGTGTGCTGGCAATAGTGGATAGATCCAATTCAAGCGACAGTCCCTGTGAACGTTTGTACGAACATAGCTGTTGCCCGATAACCAGTCCGTGAATGCTGGCGTTGGAGTCTGTACTAGATTTCAATATATTCGCCAACAGCGGATTCCGCCCACGCTCGTCTCTCGAAGCTCTGATGATGGACCATCTCGTTCTTGATGCTGCCCAAGTTACCCTTGACTTCAGTTCCGCATATTCCGCGAGAAGAAACTGGATAAGATCATCCGTGATAGCCCAGCATGTTACGTTCAGATTAGGCTGCTTCATGTCGTCCTAGGGGTCTTAAATAGTTCATGATTAGCACACTGGTTCCGCTGATCGGAACCAGTGCTCGGGCCACGGTCCAGTGGTGACGGCGGAAGGTAGGCCATCCGTGATGACCTGGCATTCGGTATCCAGCGTCGTGCGCGCCCAGTTTTCTATGGCAGGACCGGTAAATCCCTTACTGGCCGTCAAGTGTGCGAAGATAGGGTGCCCCTGTGCAGCGACAGATACCGCTACGACAAAAGGCACCTTGTTTTCGGAGCTGTGCCTCGGCTGGCCACCGGATCGTTCCCCGCCCAAATAGGCGTCATCAGCTTGTACGGAGCCTTGGAATGTGTAGAGTGCTTCACGTTCCAGCATGGACTGCATGAGCTTGTGGTGTATGCGCCAGGCCGTAGGGTAGCTCACGCCGAGCAGGCGACTCAGCGCCAATGCGGACAACCCGGTGTTCGCCTGACTGATCAGGCAAATGGCCAGAAACCAAAGGGTCAAAGGCAAACGCGTTCCTTGAAAAGGGGTTCCAGCAATCAAGGAAGTCTGATGGCAACAATGGCTGCACTGAAAGGTCTTGCACGAGCCGCATTTCAGAACAGAATGCCGGGTACCGTCATACGGGGGGCAATGAGACCCGTCTGGCCAACGCGTCGACTCCAAAGCGGTTGCGCATTGCTCCTCAGTGCCAAAACGCTGCAGAAAATCGGGGTGAGATAATCCTTTCTGAAACTGCAGGCGGTTCATCGCTATGGGACACCTCACTGTCATAAGAATCAGTGGATTATATCAGGATAGATTGCTGTATGAAAATACAGCTTAAACATCGTGCTAATCAGGAAAGTTTTTTTCAAATTCTAGCAGGGCACGGCTGCGTTTTTTGATGATTCTGGCAGGACAACCTGCGTAAATAGTAAATGGGCTGCAATCATGTTTTATCAGAGAAAGGGCACCAACTGCAGCGCCATCATCTATATTAACACCGGGTAGAATAACGCTACCGCTGCCAATAATGGCATGTCTACCTACTCTTACCTTATCATGAACAACGTTTTTAAACGCACTTGGAATGGTAGGGTTTGTAAGGCTTGCACCTGAATAATCATCGCTACTGCTATAAATCGAAACACGGGAAGATATATTGGAAAAGTCAGATAGAATTATCTCGCCCTGTCCGATCAAGGAGCTGAATACAGCGATATGCACATGGTTTCCAATCCGAATCCCACCTGAGCCAGCTGACAATATACAATAATCATCAATACGGACGTGATTGCCAATCGAGATTCTATTAACCCCATAAAATCTCGCATGTTCAGAAAGTTGAATATTTTCACCGAGTTCAGCAAAACCTATTGCCTCTACCTCTACTCGACTAAGCATTTTCAGCTCCTTTAATCAATGAATCTCTAATAAGATTGTTTGGCATCTTACTGTATTTTGTTGAAGTTATGTGTAGATAGGCGATCACACAACTTCTTGGTAAATTTTTGCTGCCATGGACAGGTTGGCCCTTCCCACTTATATTAGTCCACTATACATTGGAAAATCGGAAATCAGTGGGTAATAACATCGACGTACATAATAACCATTAAGTTTGTCGTAAATGATGAGGGCGTCGGCGGTTACTACAAGCAGATCTTTACCAATGTAGAGCAGGGAATATGGTTGCACGATAGCCAGTTTCATGCAGATCCCTCTTCATAGAGATTGGTTGAGCTGCAGCTATTCATTGCTGCAGCTCAATGATAAAATTACAAGTTCTGTCGACTAATTCCATGGACAGATCTGGATAAATAGGTAAACAGAGTACCTGCGCTGAGGCATGCATTGCGACTGTAAGATTCTCTCGCCGGGCAGAGGTTATTCCGCGATACATCGGAAATTCAGAGATCAATGGATAAAAATATCGGCGAGCGTAAATCCCTTCTTCTCTTAACTTGTTGTACAAATCATCTCGACTCACCCGATACTCCGTGTCTACAAGTATCGGGAAATAGGAATAATTATGTCGTTTTGAATCTGGCGGGGGCAGGCAGCTTATACCGGGGATGCCTTGCAGTTGCTCGCGGTACCGTGCATCGATAGCGCGACGGGCTTCCAGTGCATGGTCGATATGCTTTAGCTGCGCCAAACCCACCACCGCCTGAAACTCGTTCATTTTGCCGTTGATGCCGGGGGCGACCACGGTGACTTCATCGGCGAAACCGAAGTTTTTCAGATAGTCGATGCGTTTTTTGGTTTTTTCGTCTGGGCTGATGATGGCGCCACCCTCGAAGGTGGTGAATACCTTGGTGGCGTGGAAGCTGAGAATGGATAGATCGCCGTGACGCAGGATGCTGCCGCCTTCGTCTTCGACGGCGAAGGCATGCGCGGCATCGTAAATCACTTTGAGGCCGTAGATGTCGGCGATTTGCTGAATGCGCGTGGTGTCGCAGGGGCGGCCATAGACATGTACGGGCAAAATGGCGGTAGTTTGCGGGGTGATGGCCGCTTCGATCTGGTCTGGATCAAGATTGAGTGAGACCGGGTCAATATCCACAAATACGGGTTTGATGCCGTTCCAGAGCAATGAGTGCGCGGTGGCGACGAAGCTGTAGGGCGTGGTGATAACTTCCCCCGTAATGCGCAATGCTTGAAGCGCAGTGACCAGGGCGAGTGTGCCGTTGGCGAACAGGGATAGGTGCGCCACCCCAAGGTAATCACAGAGGGCTTGTTCCAGTTGAACATGGAAGGGGCCGCCGTTTGTCAACTGGTGGCTGACCCAGATTTGCTCAAGATATGGAATGACTTCTTCCAGCGGAGGGAGATGGGGCTGAGTAACAAAAATAGGCTTGACCTTCTTAATCATTATTGGTCTTTTTTGAGCAAAACAGCTTCAGAGAATATCATGGATAAGATTCCTTGAGAAAAAGTAAAAAATGTATTTCGGTGCAGTAAAGGTTGACTACAACGCAGTTTCCTATTGCCAATAGCTTACACTCTACCAGTAAACATTTGTAATGTTGGAAACCAGTAAAAACAGGGGGTAACAATATCGCACAAACCTTCGATCGATTGTGCGTACAGTTAACTGAGCATTACCTCTGGCTATTTTTTCTGCGCCCCCCGATACTCATCAACCCACCCATAGCCCGGCCAGCGACAAAGGCACCGCCGCAAAAGGATCAATGCTGGCTTCATCATGGCCGCCCCAGGTGCCGAGCAGCAGCCAATGACCGTCCTGATTGGCGAAAGCTTCCAGAGTGCGGACTTCGGGGTCAATTAACCAGCAGTGGGCGATTCCAGCGGCGGCATAGCGGGGAAGTTTGAGAATGCGATCTGTGCGCGCCGTGGTGGGGGAGAGTACTTCGCAAACCCAGTCCGGGGCCATTTCAAACCATACGGTGGTCATAATATATGGCCACATGGGCTGCCTGTTTCCTGGCCGAGGTTTTCCGCAGCATTCTGGCAGAGTTGGGCGATTTGTTCCGGGCTGAGGCGCATAGGGTTCAGCCCGGCAGCACTGTGTGCATACGGGTGGCAAATCCATCCAGTATGGTCAAATACCTGTTCAGCGGCAGCTATAGCCAAGCGCCACTGCGCGTGGCGTTCCGCTGGCGTTTCCGGGTAGTCA
The DNA here is from genome assembly GCF_015100075.1 of Acidithiobacillus sp. HP-11. Taxonomy (NCBI): domain Bacteria; kingdom Pseudomonadati; phylum Pseudomonadota; class Acidithiobacillia; order Acidithiobacillales; family Acidithiobacillaceae; genus Acidithiobacillus; species Acidithiobacillus sp. HP-11. The sequence continues at coordinate 65,100 of NZ_JACKYY010000005.1, read as the reverse complement.
TGGGCAAATGCGTTGCGGATACGGCGAAGTTCCGACCACTCCGCCGCAGAGGGTAGCCAGCCCAGTTGTTCCAGACGATTGAGGCGATCCACGACAGGCATGGCGGCGATATCCTCCTCCAATGCGCACAGAATGGCAGGCATCAGTCGTGTACCCATATCGTCTTGAATGCGCGTATATCGGTAGGCGAACTGATCGAGCAGACGGCGATCTTCCTTGGCAAGCTTATTCCACTCGAGTTCGTGCAGATCCCGCTGATGGAGATCAACGAGCGCCTCCTGCAGGGCTTCCGCGTGACCAAGGCATGTCGAATAGGCATGAGCCAAGGCGAGTCGTTCTGGCGTCTGTTTCACAAAGCAAGCCCGGTTTCGTGGGCGACGCGCACAATGGGGCTATCATCGTTAGGCTGTTCGATGACAAGGTCGATTTTTTGCTCGCCAAGGCGGGATTCTAGCAGGCCAAGCATGCATATTTTGCACCGCAATGCAACGTCAGACGACAGCGCGCGCGTCTGAACGAGCAGATCAATGTCGCCGCCCCGCTTGCGGTCATCCACGCGCGAACCGAAGAGCCAGACACGGGCTTCGGGGCCGAAGCTTTCGGCAGCGCTCTGGCGGATCTGGGCGATTTGCAGGGGGCTGAGGCGCATATCTTCAATCCACCCAAAGACCATCCAGCGACAAGGGAACCGCCGCAAACGGATCAATGCTGGCTTTATCATCGCCGCCCCAGGTTCCGAGCAGCAGCCAATGACCGTCCTGATTGGCGAAAGCTTCCAGAGTGCGGACTTCGGGATCAATTAACCAGCAATGGGCGATGCCAGCAGCGGCATAGCGGGGGAGTTTGAGAATGCGATCTGTACGCGCCGTGGCGGGGGAGAGCACTTCACAAACCCAGTCCGGGGCCATTTCAAACCAGGCGGTTTTAGGTAGCACTGGCATGCGTTCGCGGCGCCAGCCAGCGAGGTCGGGTACGAGAATGTCTGCATTCAAATGTAGTTCTGGCTCATCCAGAATCCACCAGCCGCCGGGGCCACCGCGCCCACGTCCGAAAGGTTGTCCAAGTTCAACCCCAAGGTTTGATGTGGCAAGGGCATGAGCAGGTGCCGGTCGGGGTTGTGTGTGCATTTGGCAAGCAATGATCTCGCCCACCATGTTTTCAGGCAGGTCAAAAAGATCTTCATAGCGCGCAGGGCGTGGAGCGGCGGTCATAGTGATGAGAGTAGGGGGCGGGACTGAATGCTGTCAAGGCGTTGGGCGAGGCATGGGGCTGTTACGTACGCTCGGCATCCTGGTAGATATCATCGATGGTCACCTCCATATCCAGACATTGCAGATGGATACTGCCTTCGACAAGCTTTTCATGCTGCCAGCCTTCTGACCTGCGGCGATATAGATCAGCCTGACGACAGTCCTGAGCGAGCAGCAGGTATTCGTGCAGGCTGGGCAGTCCGCCGGTATAGGCATAAAGTTTTTCGCGCCTGTCGATGCGTTCGGTGCTTTCAGAAAGCACTTCGATAATCAGGCAGGGGCGGGTACTGAAGTAAGTTTCCCGATCGTTGGGATCACAGCCGAGTATCAGGTCAGGGTAATAAAAGCTCTCCTCTCCGGCCTGCTGGATACGCACTTTCATGTCATTGGCGAAAAGTTGGCAGCCTTGCTGCCGTGCTTTGGGACCCAACAAGAGGGTGAGGGAGGTGACGATCAGCGCGTGACGGCGACTGGCACCGGCCATGGCATAGACCATGCCATCAATATATTCGTGCCGGAACTCACCGTCCTGCTCGCCGGCTAGATATTCATCAACGCTCATCTTGTTAGACAGAATGCGTCCTTGTGTCTTGTGGGCCTCTCTCTGCCTAACATGAGACATTACGATACAGCCTTCTTTTCTGTGGATGGTGGTCGCCCGCCAAGCCGTCCGTTTCTTCGGGCTGCCGCTGCCTTGGCGGGGCTTTTTGATACGCCTCCCTTCTGCCCAAGGCTGCGCATCCATGCCGATGTACCGAGAACGCCCCGCGCCAATGCAGGGACGTACAGATCAGCGTCCAATCGCGGGAAGTGTAGTCCAAGGCCACGTCCCTGAATGACGATCTCTGCCATATCTGCGGGGGTGGCATTCTCTATGCCTTGAATCAATGCTGGTGGGATGTGTAGACCAACACCGTTGTTCAGCTCTATCACGACCTTTCCCGTAGGTTGGTCATAGTAGGCGGACTCCGCCAGTGGGCCAGCAGCAAGCGTCTCCTGTCCACGCTGATTTGCAGCGTCCCAGTCGCGCTCAAGAATTTTGTCTATCTGGTCCATGGTACCTCTCCCACTCTCCACAGAATAATGCCAATCGGGATATGCTTTCTTCCAGTATGTGACGTATCTCCGTCCTGGAAAAGCCAGTGCTCTCCCGTAGCTCCGGTGGCCCTTTCGGGCAATGCAATATGAATACTGCCTTACCATCCCCTTTTACCACGTGCACATGAGCAGGACGATGATCGTTGAGGTAGATCACTACCCGCGCTGCGTCTATGTGATCGATGGTGGGCATAATCTCGTTATCCTAGGCGGGCTTTGGTTTATATACAAGGCATCACCCCCAAAATTGTTGATCTTGATGTTTAGGTCCTTTATTTTGGCCATAAATATAGCCATCTTGGGAGAAAATGATGGGAACTTATACGCTGGCGCATAAAAAAACGCATCTGAGTGAAATTCTTCATCAGGTCGAAAATGGTGAGACGGTTATCATTACGCGTCATGGGCGTCCTGTGGCGCGCGTTGAGAGTGTGGAGAATGGCACGAGCGCGCTCCCGTTCGAAAGACTTGCGGCATTTCGCGCAGAAATGCCGCGATGGCGTAAACGGAGTGCGGATCTTTTGCAAGAGTTGCGGGATTGACGCCCCTGCGGGGAGGTTCTAGCATCGCAGGCATGCTGATACAGGTAAATGGTGTGCCCCGTGAGGTGCCGGAGCAAATGACGGTGCTGGAGCTACTGGCCGATTTGGGTTGGGCGGAGCGGCGGGTGGCGGTAGAGCGCAATGGCGAAATTGTGCCGCGCAGCACCCATGGCGAGGTTATGGTTGCTGCGGGTGATCGTCTGGAAATTATTCAGGCGGTGGGCGGCGGTTAATGGTTGGCGCTGCGGCATCAATCCCTATTTTGAGGTGAGATAATGACCATACATAAAGATCCCCTGGTGATCGCGGGGCGTGCGTATCAGTCCAGATTATTGGTCGGTACGGGCAAGTACAAGGATTTTGCGGAAACCCGGGCGGCCGTGGATGCGGCGGGCGCGGAAATCATTACCGTGGCGCTGCGTCGGGTGAATCTTGGCCAGGATCGCGACGCCCCCAATTTGCTGGAGGCTTTGCCTCCGGATCAATTTACCATTCTTCCCAATACGGCGGGCTGTTATACTGCTGAAGACGCGGTGCGCACCTGTCGTCTGGCCCGTGAACTGGGCGACTGGAAACTGGTCAAGCTGGAAGTCATCGGCGATCCTCAGACCCTATATCCAGATATGCGGCAAACCTATGAAGCGGCCAAAACCCTGGTTGCCGATGGTTTTGAGGTGATGGTGTACAGCATGGATGATCCGGTAGCCTGCAAGGCCTTTGCGGAAATGGGCTGTGTGGCGGTGATGCCGCTGGCTGCGCCCATTGGTTCGGGGTTGGGGATCCGTAATCCGTACAATCTGCGCATTATTCTTGAACAGGCGACGGTGCCGATTCTGGTGGATGCAGGGGTGGGTACGGCTTCGGATGTGGCGGTAGCCATGGAACTGGGTTGTGATGGGGTACTCCTGAATACGGCCATTGCCGCTGCCAAGGATCCGATATTGATGGCGGAAGCCATGCGTCTGGGTGTGGATGCCGGGCGCAAGGCATTTTTGGCTGGCCGGATGCCGCGCAAGCTCTATGCCAGCGCCAGCAGTCCGTTGGAAGGAACCTTCTTTGAGTAGCAATGACGCGCTGGAAATCGCCCGTAGCGCCGCGCTGGACGACCATTATCTGGAGCAGGTGGAGCTGCTGGTCATGGGTTCTGTCCCCGGCAGTCCCATTCCGGATTATGCCGATGATTGGGAAGAGGCAGAGCGCCTGATTGCCCGCCTTGGCGACCAGGGGGTGGGGGTGCGTCTGGAGTTTATGTCCGACGAAAACGGCCAGCGCTGGCATGTGTATATGGACTGGCAGGAACCCACCAGTCACGAGTGGCAGTTGACGGAAGTGGAAGAACCCACCGCTGCCCGGGCTGTTACCCGGGGTGCTCTGGTTTGGTATTACCAGCAGGAAATGGCCGCAGCCAGTGCCCAGCCTCCCGATGGTTGGGCGTATTTTGAGGTGGTGGAGCGTTTGGGCATGGCCCGTGACATGCTCGCCCGTTCTCTGGACGATCATCCGGTGTTGGCCGAAGAAGAAGATTTGATGACCCGTTATCAGGAGTTGCTGGAGAAATTCTCCGCACTTTTTGAACTGGCCAATCAGATGCTCGATCAGCGTCTGGGCGCGCCATCCCGCAGTACCATGCACTAATTCCGCATGCATATTCACGTCCTCGGTATTTGCGGGACTTTCATGGGTGGAGTGGCCTTGTTGGCGCGTGCCGCCGGACATCAGGTAACGGGTTCTGATACTCATACTTATCCACCCATGAGTGACCTGCTGGCCCGCGAGGGGGTTGTGGTGCATGAAGGGTATGACCCCGCACAGCTTAACCCCGCGCCTGATCTGGTCATTATTGGTAATGCCCTGTCCCGGGGAAATCCTTGTGTAGAGGCGGTGCTGGATCGGCAGATTCCCTATGAATCCGGCCCTGCCTGGCTGTCGCGGGAGATTCTGGCCAGTCGCTGGGTACTTGCAGTGGCGGGCACACACGGAAAAACCACCACAACTTCCATATTGACCTGGATATTGCAGGAAGCGGGACTTAATCCGGGCTTTTTGATTGGCGGCGAAGCGCTGAATTTCGGGATTTCGGCGCGGCTTACCGATAGTCCGTTTTTTGTGATTGAAGCCGACGAGTACGATACAGCCTTTTTCGATAAGCGTTCCAAATTTGTGCATTATCATCCGCGTACGCTGATACTGAATAATCTGGAATATGATCATGCCGATATTTTTCCGGATCTCGCGGCCATCATCACCCAGTTCCATCATTTGCTGCGGATAGTGCCTGGTATGGGTGCGGTGATCGTCAACGCGGCGGCACCCGCTTTGCAGCAGGTGCTGGATAAGGGCTGCTGGACGCCGGTGCAGCGTTTTTCTGGCGATGGCGATTGGCAGGTGCAACTGGATAGTCCCGATGGCCGGCGCTTCAGTATTGTGGAGCAGGGGCAGCTGCGTGGGCAGGCTGAGTGGGATACGGCGGGGGTGTTTAATGCCGAAAATGCCCTGGCAGCCTTGCTGGCTGCGCGGCATGCTGGAGTCCCCCTGGACGTGGGCATAGCCGCCTTGCGCAGTTTTCGGGGGGTGCGTCGGCGTCTGGAATTGCGGGGCAGCGCTGCCGGGGTGTCGGTGTATGATGATTTTGCCCATCATCCCACCGCCATTGCAGCGACCATTGCCGCCTTGCGCGGGCAGATGGGCGCTTCCGGTCGCTTGATTGTCGTACTGGAGCCGCGTTCCAATACCATGAAGCTGGGAATACATCAGCAGACTTTGGCTGCCAGCCTGCAGGGGGCTGATCGTGCTTTTGTTTTTGCCCCCGCCGATATAGGCTGGGATGTTCGCGCTGCCCTGGCGGGAACGGCGCAAGTTTCCCCGGACATAGATGAGCTGCTGCAGCAGATTCTTGACGAATTACAGGCCGGAGATCAGGTTCTGGTGATGAGTAACGGGGCTTTTGCGGGCATTCATGGGCGCTTGTTGGCGGAACTGGCGCGCAGAAATACCGTCACAACAGGAGAAAAATAATGGCAGAACAGAGTCCGCAGGACCGTATTTGTGTGGCGATGACGGGTGCTTCGGGGGCAGCTTACGGTATGCGTCTCGTGGAGGTCCTGCTCACCGCCGGGATTCAGGTTTATCTGCTGATTTCCGACGCGGCGCGGGTGGTCTGCAAGGAAGAGCTGGGGCTGGATTTGCCGGAAAAGCCCGAGGGTGTCACCCGCTTTCTCAATATCCATTTTGGGACCGAGCCTGGTCTGTTGTCTGTTTATGCCCCGCATGACTGGTATTCCCCCGTCGCTTCGGGTTCCAATGCGCCTCGCGCCATGGTGATTTGCCCTTGCTCGGGAGGCACTCTCGCGGCTATTGCCCATGGTTTGTCCGATAATCTGACCGAACGCGCGGCAGACGTCATGCTCAAGGAAGGCCGCAAGTTGGTGCTGGTGCCCCGGGAAAGTCCGGTTTCGACCATTCATCTGGAAAATATGCTGAGTCTGGCGCGCATGGGGGTGCGGATTTTGCCGGCCAGTCCGGGTTTTTACCATCGTCCCCAGCGCATTGAAGATTTGGTGGATTTTATGGTCGCGCGGGTGCTGGATCAGATTGGCGTGCCCAACCAGATTGGTCGTCGCTGGGGAGAGTAGGCAGCTTGCCGGTGGCGCGGAGGCTGTTGAGCAGCCTTTCACCGCGCTCCCCATGAAAAAATGCCTGAATATAGGGATGATCCACGGCCTGCACTGCATTGAGGGGACCCACGGTCAGTACCTTGTGGTCGGCCAGTACCGCCACCCGGCTGGCCGTGGCCGCGAGACTGTCCAGATCATGACTGACCATCACCACGGTAAAGCCGATATCCGCATGTACCTGCCGCAGCAGTGCATCAAAATCCGAGGCGGCAATCGGATCCAGTCCCGAGGTGGGCTCGTCCAGAAAGAGAATTTCCGCTTCCATGGCCAGCGCCCGCGCCAGGGCCACGCGCTTGATCATGCCGCCCGAAAGCTCGGCAGGCAGCTTCCACGCATCTTTGGGCTGAAGCCCGACCATCTGTAATTTCAGGGCCACCAGATCATTGATTTCGCTGCGGGTCAGGTGTCCCCATTCGCGCAGGGGAAAGGCAATATTTTCGAAAACGGTCAGGGCGCTGAACAGGGCACCTTGCTGGAAAAGTACGCCCCAGCGCTGGCGCAGGGCAATTTGTTCGCGCAGGGTCAGGGTTTGCGGATTTTTGCCGAGTATGGTCAGCTTGCCATCGGCAATGGGGACCAGGCCCATCATGGCCCGCAACAGGGTGGTTTTGCCGGTGCCACTACCACCGACAATGGCGAGGATTTCACCGCAGTGGACTGTTAGGTCCAGATTGCGGTGAATCCAGTAGTCTCCGAAGCGGGTACCAATATTTTCCATGATGATGGCATCAGGCCGTTCCATCAGCTAATCCCCGTATTGGCAAATACCAGCGCGAGGATGGCGTCAATGAGAATCACCAGGGTGATGGAGAACACCACGGAATTGGTGGTTTCCCGACTCAGGCTGGTGGTGTTGGGCTTGACTTTCAGGCCATGAAAACCGGCAATCCAGGCAATCAGTATGCCGAAAACGGCGCCTTTGATAATACCCAGCCATAAATTGAAACTGGGAACGGCAACGGGCATTTCCTGAATGAAAAAGTGATAGCTGATGCCCAGGTTGGCCTTGGCGACCAGCATGGCGCCGAGAATCCCCACCATGTCCGTCCACAACACCAGCAATGGAACCACCAGAGCCAGGGCGATGACTTTGGGTAGCACCAGACGGCGGATGGGGGGGATACCAAAGGTGCGCAGGGCATCGAGTTCTTCGGTAACGCGCATGGCCCCGATCTGGGCGGTAAACGCCGAACCCGAACGGCCGGAAAGAATGATCGCCGTGATCAACGGGCCAAACTCCCGCAAAATACTCAGACCGGCAATATTGACGATGTAGATGTTGGCTCCATATTGGGCCAGAGTGGAAGCCGACTGAAAGGAAATTACCACTCCGATCAAAAAACCGATGAGCGTCAAAATAGGCAGGGAACTTGGGCCGGTGCTGACAATGGTGGCGGATATTTCCCGCCAGGGAAAGCTGCGGGGATGCCGCAGGCCGCGCCCGAATTCCAGCAGTAGCGCACCCATCAACAAAAAAATCCCCCAAAGATCACCGCCGGTTTCGACAAGAAAAGCACCGAGAGCGTCCAGAATCTGAAAGGGACGGCGCGGGGGATGCGTCAAAGGTTGTAAATCGGCCAGTCGGGTGAATATGGCCCGATGCAGATCGTTCAACTGTATTTTTTCGGGGAAACGGTTTCCCCAGACCTGCCAGAGCAGTAGCGCACCGGCACTGTCCAGAGCTTCCAGATTGCGTAAATCCCAGAGCAGATCGGCGTGAATGTTGCTCAGCATTTTTTGCTGTCGGGCAAAACTGCCGCCCAGGCGGCGTAAGGTCCAGCGACCGCTCAGGGTAATGGTCTGCTCCTGAAGCTGCCAGCGAGGCTCTTGGGGATTATGGTCGGTCATGCGCGATATGGGCTTTTATCGGATATTCCTTGGGTTATACTCAGTCGCTTGGATCTGCTGGAGTGGACTGATGAGTATTGTTACACGAAGTGCTGGCTTCTCCCAAAGTTTTTGGCGTTGGCCTTTGCTGATGATGGCCGCTTTGCCGTTGACGGCTTGCAGCGCTTTTCCGGCCCATTCGCCGCAGGTGCAACTGGAAGGCATTCATCCCCAGTCGGTAGGTTTTGTGTCGCAGACTTTTACCCTGGACCTGAAAATCAGTAATCCCAACAGCAGTGCCTTGCGCGCTAAGGCCGGGGAGGCGCGTTTGTTGGTGCAAAACCGGCAGGTGGCTTATGGCCTGCTGAATAAGCCCGTACAGGTTCCGGCGTATGGAAGTAGCGTGGTTTCCATCCCGGTTACGGGTAATTTGCTCTCTGTGTTGGGTGAACTGGGCAGTGTCGACAGTCAGAAGGGCCTGCCCTATGCCGTCAAGGGTTATCTGGTAACAGGACCTTTTGACAGCCGGATTCCGTTTACGGTGACCGGGTCTTTACATTTTCCTCTGGCTTCGAGTTCCAGCGCAATCGCGCCTTGAGAGCCAGATGATCGGACAGGGGTTCGCCAATACTTTCAATTTCGGTGAATTCCAGGTCCGGGCTACAGAAAATGTGGTCAAAGGAAAAGCGCGGAGACCAGCTCGGAAAGGTAGGCGGGTTCCAGGGCGGCGCCTGTAGCCCGCTTTCGGCCAGGAGCAGGCGGATTTCTGGAGAGCGGGCGGTGCAGTTGAGGTCGCCCATGAGAATGAGATGGCGGCGCTGGCGCAGACGTTGCGCGAGATCGCGGATTTGACTGAAACGGGCGTGACGACTGAGGCCCAGATGGGTGATGACGACAGTCAGAGGCCTACCATTGATTTCGGTGCTGGTTTCCAGCATGCCCCGACCTTTCATGAAGCTCGGCAGAGTGTGCGGTTCACTGCGGGCAATGGGCCAGCGCGAGAGTATGCTGTTACTGTGCTGGGCCAGCTCGCCAAAATCACGGGTGCGTTGCTGCGCCCAGTAAGGAAAGTGCGCCCGTTCTGCCAAAAAACCGGCCTGATTGACATACTGGCTGCGAAATGACCCGGCATCTACTTCATTCAGGCCGACAATATCCGCTTCCGAAAGAATTTCGGCAATGCGTTCCAGATTGCGCAGGCTCTGGCCGTGCGGCATTACATATTTCCAGCCATGGAGCAGCATGTGCCGGGCACGATGAGAGCCAATACCCACCTGAATATTGAAGGACATGACCGAAAATCCATGGTCTTCAGTCATTTTCCAGCTCGATGATTTTTTCCTGCCAGCCTTGTCCGGCTGTCCGGGCATAGGCGCGTAGTACGATCACCCCAAGGATGTCGGTTGCCAGACGGATTTGGTAGGGTGGATCAAAGGGGCTCAGGGGCTTTTCGGGCAAAGTGCTGTAAGGTTCCTGCGGAGCCGCCGCATAGCAGGCAAAAAGCGTTTCGCCCCGGCTGGTCAGCAGATCCAGCGCCATGCCGCGTTGTTCGGCACTGACCGGGTAAACGGAGCAGGGGCGTTCTTGCAAAGCGCCGACCAGCCCTTGTCCCGCGCCGGACTGCAGATCACCGAGCAGGGCGTTGGCCAGAGTGCGGGGTAAAATCAAAGAGTTCATGCGCAGACCCCGCCGCAAACCCCACAGGCTGGGTCGCGGCGCAGTTGTACCTGACGCCATTGCCAGTGGCGGGCGTCGACCAGCAGGAGTTGTCCGCTCAGCGGGGAGTTGTGACCGCTGAGCAGACGAATAGCCTCAACGGCCTGCATGCTGCCGAGAATACCCAGCAGAGGCCCCAGCACCCCGTTGCGGGAGCAGGTGTCTTCGCTACTTTCTTCGCCTTGTTCTGGATACAGGCAGGCATAGCAGGCTGTGTCTTGGTCGCGGAAATCAAACACACTGAGCTGCCCCTCCCAGCGAATGGCGGCAGCACTGACCAGCGGTACGCGAGCCTCGCGGCAGGCGCGGTTGATGGCGTGGCGGCTGTGAAAATTGTCGCTGCAATCCAGAACCAGATCATGGGTTTCCAGGGCGCTGCCCAGCGATTCACTGCTGGCGTTTTCGGTCCAGGCACTCACCCGGATATGGGGATTCATGGCCAGCAGTCGCTCACGGGCGGCGCTGGCCTTGGGCCGTCCCAGGTCCGCTTCGGTATAAAGAATCTGACGTTGCAGATTACTGATTTCTACAACGTCCCCATCGCAAAGGGTCAGTTGTCCTATTCCTGCTGCAGCCAGATATTGTGATGCCGGACAACCCAGTCCACCCATGCCGATGATCAGTACCCGGCTTAGCTGGAGACGTTTCTGTCCTTCGAGGTCAATTTCCGGCAGAAGAATCTGTCGGGAGTAACGCATTAGGGCGGCATCATCCAGAGAGTCAGTCATTGTTGAAGTCATAGTCAATGTCATTTTCTTCTACAGGCATCCCCGGCACGGGCTGGTAATAACCCTGCTGGCGCTCCAGACGCATGTGATAACGCTCACGGATGGCATCTAGCATCCAGAGAATCTCGCTGGGATGCCCGACATGCTCACCATGCAGCAAATGGCGCAAATACAGACGGTCCGGATCGACCTTGACCAGCAGCGGCATGGGTAAATCCAGAGGGATGACGTGTTGATGAACAACCCATTCAATGGGTGTCGGCGGCGTGCCGGGAGGAATCCGCACATCTATCCGGAAATGCCCGCCGCCGCCAGGCTGTTCCAGCAGTTCCTTGAAATATTGATCAGGAAAACCGCGATGGACGATGAGGGTGCGCCCATTAAAACGGTTCAGAAATTGTTCTTGCAGGAGTAGATGCGGAATGGAATTTGGCATGCTTTCAGTGTAGCAACGGAAGGCATTATCGGCCACTTTTTTGCAGGAAGGGTACTTCCATACCCAGCAACTGTGCGGCCTTGTTGAGGCGCAAATCAAAACAGGCAAACATGACGGACATTCCGGAAATCTGTTGGGCTTGATGTGCGGCTGCCAGTTGTACGCTGTCATATCCGCGCAGGGCAAAAGCGTCGGCATAATCACCGGCCTGTTCAACAATGTGTTGAGTCACTTCGATGATCAGGTAATGCGGCCAGTCTTTGGCCAGATACTGCTTGGCTTGCTCAATAAGGGGCATGTCTGTGGGTGATTCCCGTCCGCGTCTGGAAAGGGCCGCGCAGGCTTCAGCCCAGGCAATACGACAGCCAGCAACTACGTCGGCCTGTGCAAGCAAGGTTTTGACAGCATCACTGTGCGCTTCCGTCAGGTAAAGCTTGACCAATGCGGAGGTGTCACAAAATAAAATCAACCGCGATCTTCCAGTATTATTTCTGACACGCTGCGTGCAGTGGATGAAAGACAAATGCTTGCACCCAAGGGTTTGCCGCCTTGCCATTGGGCCATACCGCTGGCCAGAAGACGGGTGATGCCACTATTCGTCACAGACGGAATCCCGATAACTCGGGCTACCGGTTTGTGATGAGAGGTAATATCAAGGGTCTGTCCCTGCTGTGCTTCAGAGAGGTACTGCGCAAGATGTGCCCTGAACTCACGAATGGAAACTTCCATATTATGTGTCCTCAATATTGGAATTGACAGGCGAAATTGTGTACACAAAAAACTGTTAGGTCAAGTCGTTAAGTATCCAAGCTGAGAATTGCAGCAGGCCTGGGGGCTTTGCAGCGACTTTGGCCCGCGCCGTTGTTGTTCTTGGTGAAATCCTGCGCCCGTCAGGAGAGCTGTCTGAGCCTGCAGGGCGAGTTCTCTCCTGACAGCAGGATGAGCCGTAGAACAACAGGCAAGGGACGTTGGAGCAAAAAGCCCCCAGGCCTGCTGCAATTCTCAGCCTCAATCCGGATGTCACTGTTGTTTCGGCGCAGTCTGGCGTCCTTCAGACTCAGAGGAGGCTCCGAGGGCCAGGCGACCACCGTAGCCGGTCATTTCCAGATAGCCATGACCCAGTGTTTTTCCCAGGCTGATGGCGCGCACGGCCCCTTCCCAGTAAATGGTGCCGCTGCTGTGGCTGGCATCAAATTCCTGGTTGTCCATCAGGGGCACAATGGAAAATTTCTGTTTCCCGACCTGAATCTGCCAACGTACTGGATAACGGATGCCCGTCCGGCTGGATTTCCACCAGCCCGTGGCCTGCATATGAATCTGCCCCGCATGGAAATAGTGCACCCGTCCATCTGCGCTGCGTTCGGTGGCCGACAGCCAAAGCGGAGTACCATCAGCACGGCGCATCATGAACAGCATGAGCGAAGCGCCATTGTGCAGGTTCAGTCCAAGCCAGTCCCAGCCTACGGCAGCTTTCGGTAAGTATGCGGCAGACCATTCATGATCGAGCCAGGCCTCGCCCTGAACCGCCTGACTATGTCCTTTGATGCTTACGTCACCACTGACCTGCAGATGCGGAATACTGTAGTAATAACTGGCATTTTTAGGGTCAGGACCCTTTTGGCTGATGCCTTTGGGGCCTTCCAGCAGGGGCGCTTGGGTTATCTGAAAATGAAGCCGATAGCCCATGTTTTTACCTTGAATGACTGCTTGATAGCCGGATGAGGTTTGTTGCAGAAACCAGTGACGAATCCAGACCTGGGTATGGTTTTGATCTGCGCCCGCCAAGCCCAGACCGGAGCGGGCGATACGTTGTGCAGTCAGTAAGTGCCTGACGGCTGGATCGCTGATGGCGGCTTCGGCAAATATCAGCTGACGCGCATTGAATGCACTGGGGTTTGCCCAGACCTTGGCGGGGCGTACGCGAAAAAAGGTCAACTGAAAACCCAAAGGATGTCCTGAAGCATTCTTGAGCCAGCCGGTGATATACCACCATTCGATCGGAAAATCAGGGTGACTGCCGTAGGCATTGGGAAAATGCAGAGGATTTTGTGCAGACACCGCAACATGGGGCGGGCTTTGCAGGGGGAGTACACGGGGTGGCAGGATCGCTGCAGCTACTGAAGTACTGCGTAAAGCGATCAGCAGGATCACGACCCAAAGCCCCCATAAGCTGACCAGGCCCCGGCATGTTGTAGGGAACCGTCGCTTAGTCATCACGTAACACCGCCGGGCTGTTGCGCAGGGCGCGATGTCCCGCAAGGATCATGGTAGCGGTACTTGCTATCCATAAAATCACGCTGATTATTCCCAATAATAACCAGGGAGGCTGAAACCCCATGTGCCAGTGAAAAGATTGCGGATTGACCACCGCAATCAAAATCACGCTGATGGCAATGCCCAGGCTGCCACCGATGATAATACCGGCGAATGAAAGCATGCTGCCCTCGGCAAAAAGCAGGGCCAGCAGGTCACGATGGCGCAGCCCCAGATGCCGGAGCATGGCAAATTCGTTGCGGCGCATCAGGGTCTGTGCACCAAAACCACTGCTTACTCCCAGCAGGCCAATAATCATGGCTACGGCCTCCAGTGCATAAGTTGCAGCAAAACTCTGATTAAAAATCAGCAGACTACGGTGGCGAATTTCCCGGGGTGTGGCAATCAGCAGTTGCCGACTTTTCGCGATGCTTTGATGCAACTGTGCGATTGCGGCTGAGACTGACACATGCGGTCGTAACCAGAGTGCCACGCCGTTGATGCCTTTATCATGGGACCAGTGTTGATATTCCTGCAGGGGGATGGAAATGGATCCTTGCTGATAGGCGTAGTCGCGATAAATACCGGCAATGCTGACGGTCTGCAGTTGTCCGCCCAGAGGAATCCGGATGTCCTGGCCAGGATGCCAGGCACTGATACCGGCCAGAATATCCGAAATCCATATGGGCGGTGCGTTCAGTGTATGGAGAGGAACTGACCGGATTATTTGCAGTTCACGGCCGGGATCTTGCAGGTCCATACCGCGCGCCAGCAACATGATGGGAGGATGACCCGGTAATAAATTCAATGGAATCCGGCGCAGCGGTGAACAATGGCGAACATCTGGAAGCGTGCACAGGGATTGAGCGGTTCCGGAAGGGAGTAATGCGTCCTGATTGCTTCCCGCCTGCACATACAAATCAGCCCGCAGGATGTCACTCAGCCAGTTGGCCACTGAATCACGAAACGAGCCGACCATAATGGCCATGGCTACCACCAGACTGAAGGCTACCACGACGGCGGCCAGGCTTTGCGCAGCACGCCCCGGAGCGCCCCGTAATTGCAGCAGGGCCAAGCGCCAGAGACTGCTTTCAGGTAAGGGGATTAACTGGACGATAAGGCGCAGCAATGGAGCCAGCAGGAAGAGCAGGGCAAACAGCAGACAGGCAATAGCGCCATAAGCCGGATAGGGAATGCCATGAATGGCAGGGGCCATGGCCCCTGCCAGCGCCATAATCAACAGCAGAAAGCCGATGCGTGGATGTTGGCGATGAAGATGACTTTGTTCTTCTGCACCGGCACGCAGAGCCTGGGCCGGAATGGCACGACTGGTTTCCCAGGCGGGTAAAAAGGCCCCTATCAGTGCGGCACCCATCCCCGCCCCAAAAAATATACTCATGAGTAATGGATGCCAATGTAATTGCAGGGCAGCGCTGCTGAAATATCCTGCGCCCAGGTCTCCGCCGAGATGCATCAGAGCCAATCCGGCAGTCATAACCCCCAGTGGTAATCCTAGCAGCGCACCGGGCACGCCGAGCACCACGCCCTGCAGCATGACTGCCATAATGATTTCGCGCCGACGCAAACCCAATACCCGCAAAAGTGCCAGTTGCTGGCGCTGGCGCACGACCCCCATGGCGAGTGTGGCATACACCAGAAACGCCCCGGTAAATAACGCCACCAGAGAGAGTACCAGCAGATTGACGCGATAGGCTCTTGAAGCATCAGCCGCTACCCGACCCTGCTGGGCGGGACTTTCGAGAAGCGCTCCGGGGGGCAGTAGTGGCCGCCACTGCTTTTCAAAAGCCTGATTGCTGATTCCGGGTTGCAGGCGCAAATCGACCTGATTGATTTCATTTCCACGGCCCCATAACCATTGCACCGCAGCAATATCCATGACACCCATTACTCCTACGCCCGGAACATCAGGAAGGGTGCCGATCACCTTGAGGCGGCGCGGTATTCCGTCCGCATTGACAGTAATGAAATCGCCTGTGTGAACATTCAACTTCTGCATAGCCGGGGAACTCAGGGCAATATTCAGCGGGTCCAGCAGGGCCAGCGGGCTGCGCAGATTCAGGGGGATCAGGGGTTGCCCCATCCTGGCGGCCTGAAAGGCATCGATTCCCAGAATCTGAAGGGGTTGTTGGTGTGCGGGTTGAATGAGGATCGCCTGCAAATGGATTTCGGGCGCCGCTATCGCTACATTTGGCGCCATGCTCAGGCGTGCATACCAGGCGTTATTAAAACCTGGACCCGGAGCGCTGAGGGTCAGATCTGCCTGACCCGCCATATGGCGAAGTCCCGCCGAAAAATCACTGACCGCCTGCACATTGATGAGCGCAATGGCCAACCCCAAAGCCACCCCCAAGGCAATGCCGATCATGGCCAGAACGGTAGCACCCGGACGTTGTCGCAGGGGGCGCCAGACTGCAGCCCGCCAAGGAATTCGCATCATCACAGGGCGTGGAATCCCTGGGCATCAAAGTGCAGTTTGCGCTGCGCCTGGTTGGCTGCAGCCTCGGAATGGGTGACCAGCAGTACAGCCGGTCCCTCCGCTTCCAGTGCGGTGTAGAGCAAATTCATGACCGATTCGGCAGATTCTGCATCCAGGCTGCCCGTTGGTTCATCAGCCAGAATCAGGGAAGGACGATGCACAATCGCCCGGGCAACGGCGACTCTTTGCATTTCGCCGCCAGAAAGCTCCCTGGGCCAGGCCTGCAGCTTTCCGTCAATGCCCAACTGTTCGGCAAGATGCTGAATACGCTGGGGAAGGTCCTTGCGTGGCAGACCGTTTAGACGCCAGGGCAGGGCGATGTTTTCGGTAACATTCAATTGCGGAATCAGGTGAAAGGCCTGAAACACAAAACCCATATGACGGCGGCGGAGTAGGGTACGGCTGTCATCATCCATGGCGTTGAGTGCCTGATTCCGAAAATGCATTTGTCCGCCATCCGGTCGTTCCAGGCCGGCGATAATGTGCAGAAGGGTGCTTTTACCGACGCCGCTTTCTCCCATGATGGCCACAAAATCTCCCGCACTCACCTCCAAATTAGCTTCCCGGAACAACCATTTGTCATTATTGCCGGGGAGTCGTTTGGCTAAATCCTTCAAGACCAGAAGTGCGGTCACTGGAAATTTCTCCATTGTCAGGGACTAATAAGTTACCACAAGCTGTGGAATAATTGTCAGACGCTCAAAATCCGGGAAAATTCGTTTGTCGGTAGACTAGACTTTGACCTCAGACCAGACAACAGGGTATCATCCGCCTACCGGAGAGATGGCCGAGCGGCTGAAGGCGCTCCCCTGCTAAGGGAGTATGGGGCTAAACACTCCATCGAGGGTTCGAATCCCTCTCTCTCCGCCACACATTGCTAATAAGCCCCTGATTTTTAGGGGCTTTAATTTTTCCAGCTTGGCCGCGTCTTTCTTTTCGTCTTACTTTGGGTGTTCGGCGCATTGATATGGTGCTGCAACTGGCAAACAGGCAAATCAAAGCCCCAGTGCCGAATTCTTCATTGAACGGAAACCGCAAAGAATTGTCCACTAAGAGGACGGGAAGTTACCGTTTTTCTACCAATCGTGCCAATGGGTTCAACCTGGAAAGCAGCAGATATATTATGAGCGAAGATTCGCATTATGCCGAAGCACGGGCATTACTCAAACTTCTTTTGATCAGTGGTGCTATAACATTGAGTAGCGCTGCCATCTTGGTAGTGGCATGGTGGTGCTGGAAGTAAAATCACAGAAAGCCCACCATGATACTTGAATGACAGATCACTACACTGTGGGCAGACAGCGACCTGCACCTTCAGCCTTTTCTCGAAGGCATCTTCACCATCGTCGGCCATCTGCCCGGCGATCATGCCCAAAGCGGCACCACCCAGACCCGTTAAACCCCCCATACGAATGCCATGCGCTCCCATATCCTGCATGGGTGTCTGACAGTATGGAATCCAAACATGATGGTGCTCCTTTTTTGCTGGTCTGCGGGAAAGTGTCGGTAATCGGGAAATGAATTTTGATGGCAATTCATGACTATGGCTTGACCATAACTTGATTCTACTGCAGTATCGTTGATTACAATCCTTTGTAATGCAGATGTCCAGAAACTTGCTACTTGCATACCGTTTATATCGTGCTATCCTTTCACACACCTTCAATTTGAAAGAAGATCAAACCTGCCAGCGCCGTCCGGTGCCTAGAGTTTGGGATTATCCCATATGAAACACACTAAATGACCTCCACCCAAAGCGCTGTAACAATCTGAGACAGAGGAGCTATCTCCCATGAGCGATGCTATTACGTATGTGTCTGATGACAGTTTTGAAACCGATGTGCTGCAATGTTCCAAGCCGGTTCTGGTTGATTTTTGGGCTGAGTGGTGCGGCCCTTGCAAAATGATTGCACCCATTCTTGAAGAAGTTGCCGTTGAATATGCTGACAAATTACAAATTGCCAAATTCAATATCGACGAAAATCCCAACACCCCCCCTCAGTATGGTATTCGTGGTATTCCCACCTTGTTGCTGTTCAAAAATGGAAAGCTGGAAGCAACGAAAGTCGGAGCCTTGAGTAAAGCCCAACTGACGGCATTTCTGGATAGCCAACTTTGAATACACCACGTCCTCGCCGTAAATCACCCCGTACACCCAAGTCTTTTCCCAACGAAGATATTCTTCTTGAAGAAGAAGAGATTCTGCTGACGCCAAATCCTGGCGCTACAGCCATGAACCTGACAGATTTAAAAAGGAAAACTGCTGCTGAGTTGGCCGTTATCTGTCAGGAAATGGGGTTGGACGGTACCGCTCGCCAGAAAAAGCAGGAAATTATTTTCAATATCCTGAAGGCGCATGCCCGTAATGGCGATGCTATTTATGGTGAGGGCGTGCTGGAAATTTTGCAGGATGGCTTTGGTTTTCTGCGTGCAGCTTCCGGCTCATACATGGCCGGACCCGATGATATTTATGTTTCTCCTTCGCAAATTCGGCGTTTTCACCTGCAGACGGGTGATACGGTGTCCGGGCAAATTCGTCCTCCCAAGGAAGGGGAGCGCTATTTTGCCCTCCTTAAAGTGGAGAGCATTAATTTTGAATCGCCTGAAGCGACCCGCAACAAGGTCAATTTTGATGATTTGACTCCCTTGTTTCCCGATGAACCTTTGCGTCTGGAATATGATGCTGTGGCTTACGGTGAAGTGGCACCACGCATTATTGACCTGGTTTCGCCCATTGGTAAGGGGCAGCGTGGTTTGATTGTGGCGCCGCCCAAAACCGGTAAAACCGTATTACTCCAGCAAATTGCTCACGCCATTACTGCCAATCATCCTGAATGCTATTTGATTGTGCTGCTGATTGATGAACGCCCGGAAGAAGTGACCGATATGCAACGCTCGGTGAAAGGCGAGGTGGTTTCTTCAACTTTTGATGAACCCGCAACCCGGCATACCCAGGTTGCTGAAATTGTTCTTGAAAAAGCCAAGCGGCTGGTAGAGCACAAGCACGATGTGGTAATTCTGCTCGATTCAATTACACGCTTGGCCAGAGCCTTCAATACGGTTGTTCCATCTTCCGGCAAGGTGTTGACAGGTGGTGTGGATGCCAATGCCCTGCAGAAGCCCAAACGCTTTTTTGGCGCCGCCCGAAATATTGAAGAGGGTGGTAGTCTGACTATTATCGCTACGGCTTTGGTGGAAACCGGCTCGAAAATGGACGAAGTGATTTTTGAGGAGTTCAAGGGCACCGGTAATATGGAAGTCCATCTGGATCGCCGTCTGGCCGAGAAGCGCACTTATCCGGCCATCAATCTCAACAAATCCGGAACCCGTCGGGAAGAATTGCTGGTACCTGCCGATTTGCTCAGCAAAATGTGGGTATTGCGCAAATTGCTGGCACCTATGGATTCTTTGGAGTCCATGGAGTTTCTGCTCGACAAGGTGCGAGCCACCAAAAACAATGCGGAATTTTTTGATTCCATGAATCGCTGAGGATTGGCTGGACGTTTGCCCCCTCTATCCCTATAATTCGCCACTTTGTATTCAGGCCCGAGAGTAGCTCAACTATGAAATCCGAAATCCATCCCAAGTACGAAGAAATCACTGTGACCTGCAGTTGTGGAAATGTGTTTAAAACCCGTTCTACGGCCAATCGTGATCTTCACATTGATCTTTGTTCCGAATGCCATCCTTTCTATACCGGCAAGCAGCGCAATGTTTCTGCTGCGGGTCAGGTTGAGAAGTTCCGCAAGCGTTACGGCGGCGGTCAGTAAGTATCCATGGAACAGGCTGAAGCCCAGGCAGAATTGCGACGGCGGGCGCTGGATTACCACGCCCAAAGTCCTGCCGGTAAACTTTCAGTCATACCTAGCAAGCCCTGTAAAAGTCAGGATGATTTATCTCTTGCCTATACCCCTGGGGTTGCGGCACCGGTACGGGAAATTGCTGCTGACCCGGAAAAAGCATATGACTACACGTGCAAAGGTAATCTGGTTGCCGTGGTCAGCAATGGTTCGGCGGTGCTTGGACTGGGTAATGTCGGGACACTGGCGGGTAAGCCGGTCATGGAAGGCAAGGCTTTGCTTTTCAAGCATTTTGCGGACATCAATGCCTTTGATATTGAAGTACAGGCCCGCGATGCGGAACATCTGATTGACGTTGTGGCGGCGATTGCTCCGGGTTTTGGCGGCATCAACCTGGAAGATATTGCGGCGCCCATGTGTTTTCAGGTGGAAGAAGCCCTGCAAAAAATGTTGGACATTCCGGTTTTTCACGATGATCAGCATGGCACTGCCGTTATTGTCGCCGCTGCTTTGCAAAATGCACTGGAATTGCAGGGTAAGGTCTTTAAGGGCGTTAAAGTGGCCATTGTTGGAGCCGGTGCGGCGGGTCTGGCCATTGCAAAGATGCTGCGCGCTCTTGGTGTTGAGGCGTTGTATTTGAGTGATGTGCATGGCGTGCTGCATGCAGGCCGCAGCGACCTGACGCACTGGCACCAGCCCTTTGCTACGGCACCTGCGCATTGGACCCTGATGGATATGCTGGCGGATGCCGATGCGGTCATCGGCGTTTCAGTACGCGGTGCCATTCCCGAAGCGGCTTTGTCCGGACTGGCTGCAAAGCCGGTGATATTTGCCCTGGCGAACCCTGACCCGGAAATTGATCCCGTTGCCGTAAAACGCTTTCGTCCAGATGCCATCATGGCGACCGGGCGTTCGGATATGCCCAATCAGGTGAATAATGTCCTGGGTTTTCCCTTTTTATTTCGGGGTGCCCTGGATTGTCGCGCACGGCAGATTAATCAGGAAATGCTGCTGGCCGCTGTCGATGCGCTGGCGCGATTGGCCCGGGAGCCCGTTCCTGAAGAAGTTCAACAAGCCTATGGTTTTTCAGGGGCTGGCGGACTGAGCTTTGGGCCTGAATATTTTATTCCCAAGCCCCTCGACCCGCGCCTGCGGCAGTGGGTGGCAGGTGCAGTGAGTGCAGCCGCGCGCAAAAGCGGCGTCTCCCGGCTCTAAGTAAACATGCGCCTCGCGGATCTGACAGTTCGCGAATTGCGACTGGCCTTAGGGCAACTTCTCGCAGCGATTGTTTTTTTTTGCATTAGTCTGGGAAATCCTCGCACCTTTTCTGCCCGCCATTGTCTGGGCCGCTATTCTGGTTTACGCAACCTGGCCTTTGGCAAAGCCCATGCGCCGTCACTGGCCACCTCTGCTGGCCGCTTGCGGGGCGACATTCATGCTGGCGCAGATTTTCATTGTCCCTGTTCTGTTTCTTAGCATGACTCTGGGCACAGAGTTGCATCATGTGCTGACAGAACTCAGTCAGCAGGATGCCCATATACTGATAAGCACTCAATGGACTCATAACGGCTTGATAAAGAACCTGCTTGAACAAATACCGTCTTCCTGGAAAGCGCAGTTTCGGCCGGGGGCTTTGTCTCCAGATTTGTCCGCCTGGGCGGGGCGTATCGGAATGCTGGCAGGCGGGATTGGTCGCTTTGCCGCCCTGCTGGTGTTGGTCCTCATTACGGCGTTTTTCTTTTACCGTTACGGACTGGAACTGCTTGATCAGCTGCGGCGTATGGTCCATCAGGTTCTGGGTCAGCGGGGGGATAACTATCTGCAAACCGTGGCCAACACCATTCGCGCTGTCATTTACGGAATTCTGGCGACGGCCCTGGCTCAGGGTGCCCTTGCGGGATTGGGCTATTGGGCAGCAGGATTACCTGCCCCGGTGTTGCTTGCCGTAATAACGCTGTTATTTTCTTTTTTACCATTTGGTACGCCCTTGGTGTGGGGGGCTGCCAGTATCTGGCTGCTGGTCCATGGACAAATCGCTGCGGGTGTGGGGCTGGCACTTTGGGGGGCTCTGGTGGTGAGCTGGATTGATAATCTGATCCGGCCACTGGTGATTTCCAGCGCAGTGCATATTCCTTTTCTGCTCGTCCTGTTTGGGGTGCTGGGAGGCATTCTGACATTTGGTCTGCTTGGATTATTTCTGGGGCCGGTCATCCTCGCCGTCCTGCTCGCCATCTGGCGGGAATGGTTGCAACCCCCACCGTCTGCTGAAACCTGAATTTCTGAGGTGGGACAGCTTGGCCTGTCGGGCGCTTGGTTCTATACTCCTCAGACCAACCAGACGGTCGGCCACTATGCTTTCCGGCTGCCGCTCCGCTTTCCGGCCACGTTAAAACGTCGGCCTCCTGAATACAGCACGAGGTTTACATGCGCTCAGATATGATCAAAAAAGGTTTTGAACGGACCCCTCATCGTTCCCTCCTGAAGGCTTGCGGGGTCACGGACAGTGACATGGATAAGCCCTTCATCGGTGTGGCGAACTCCTATATTGATATCATTCCCGGCCATGTGCATTTGCAGGAGTTCGGGCGCATCGTCAAGGAAAATATTCGGGCGGCAGGCGGTATTCCTTTTGAATTCAATACTATAGGCGTGGATGATGGCATCATTATGGGGCATGATGGCATGCGTTATTCATTGCCGAGCCGGGAGTTGATTGCGGACTCCATTGAAACCGTGGTGCAGGCGCATCATCTGGATGCTCTGATCTGTATTCCCAACTGTGACAAAATTGTACCGGGCATGATCATGGGCGCGCTGCGCTGCGATGTGCCGACAGTGTTCGTGTCCGGTGGCCCGATGGAGGCCGGAAAACTTTCCGATGGGACTTCCATTGATTTGGTGACGGCATTTGAAGCTGTGGGCCAGTTCAAACGCGGGCAGATTACCGAAATCCGCCTCAAGGAAATTGAAGATAAGGCCTGTCCGACCTGCGGTTCCTGCTCCGGCATGTTTACGGCCAACAGCATGAACTGTCTGATGGAAGTGTTGGGTATTGCGTTGCCGGGTAATGGTACGATTCTGGCGACGGCGGCAGGACGGCGAGATCTGGTGCGTCAGGCGGCTGACCGGGTAGTCGCTTTAGCCATGGCGGGCGGACCGACCATGCGTCAGCTGGTGGACTTTGACGCCATCGATAATGCTTTTATTCTGGATATGGCCATGGGCGGTTCTACCAATACGGTTTTGCATACCCTTGCTATTGCCCGCGAGGCAGGCATCCAGTATCCGCTTTCCCGCCTCAATGACCTGGCGCAGAAAGTAGCTTATTTGGCAAAGGTCTCCCCGGCACTATCCACCGTGCATATTGAGGATATTGGCCGGGCAGGGGGTATTCCCGCCATCCTCCATGAAGTACACAAGCGTAATCCCGATGTACTGCATCTGGACAAGCCGACGGTCAGCGGTCAGAGTCTTCGTGAAATTGTTTCGGAAGCGAGCGTCAAGGACAGTAAAATCATTCGCTTGGCTGATAATCCTATTTCTCCAACGGGGGGGCTGCGGGTGGTTTTCGGTAATCTCGCACCCGAGGGCGGCATTGTCAAAATTGGTGCGGTTATTCCGGAAATGCGCCGTTTTTCAGGCCCTGCCAAGATTTTTGAAAGTATGGATAGTGCTGCCGAAGGGATCCTGGCGGGCGAGGTGCAGGCGGGCGATGTGGTGGTTATCCGCTATGAAGGACCCAAAGGTGGTCCCGGCATGCCGGAAATGCTGACGCCAACCGCCAATATCATGGGCATGGGACTGGGTGAAAGCGTGGCCCTGATTACTGATGGTCGTTTCAGCGGGGCCACTCGTGGTGCCTGTATTGGTCATATTTCTCCTGAAGCGGCTGAAGGCGGGCCGATTGGTTTGCTGAAAGCCGGTGATATCATCTCGCTGGACCTGGACAATGGTAAAATTCATGTCGATTTGAGTGATGAAGAGCTTGCCGAGCGGCGCAAGCATTGGGTGCCCGTTGAGAAACCTTTATCGTCTTCCTGGTTGCGGCGCTATCGCAAGCTGGTTACCAATGCGGCCAATGGTGCCATTCTGGAGTCCTGATTATTCATGAGTACTGGTGAATTACATATTGGTGTTTATGTAGATGCGGAAAATGTGCGCTATAACGGTGGCTATTCCATGCGTTATGACGTATTGCGGCGTTTCGCTGCGCGTGAAGATCAGGCGCGCCTGCTGCGCCTGAATACCTATATGGCCGTGGATGGGGAACGCATGAAAAGTGACCGTGAGTACCGGGAAGGTATCCGCAGTTACCAACAGGCGGTTCGTGATCTGGGTTGGAAAATCATTGAAAAGCCCGTGCGCTGGTTTGTGGATGATGAGGGTAATCGGGTTTCAAAAGCTAATGCCGACCTGGATCTGGCGGTGGATGTCATGCTTCAGTCCGAACGACTGGATCAGCTGTTGCTGGTGACCGGAGATGGTGATTTTCTACAGGTAGTCAGGGCGCTGCAAAACAAGGGTTGCCGCGTGGAAGTGTTGGCATTTCGCAATGTTTCCAGAGAATTGCAGCACGAGGCTGATGCTTTTTATTCAGGTTATCTGGTGCCTGGTTTGCTCCCGACCCGGGGCGATGTGCGCGTCCCATGGGGAGAAATGGGCTCGCGTATTCGTGGTATTTGTATTCGTTGGGAAGCCGAGCGCGGTTTTGGTTTTATCCGTTTTCTGACCAATATCTCCGCCCGACTCTGGGTGACCGATACGCGTCATGAGGACTCTCCCTACGAATCGGCTTTTGTGCATATTTCCGACTTGCCCCGCGAGCTGGATACGGACGAACTCCCCAGTCGGGATATTATTCTGGAATTTGACATTGAGCCCAGTGAAACTGAAAAAGGTGGATTTATTGCCCGACGCTGTACGGTGGTCAATCGCTATGATGGACGTAGTGGCGGCATGAGCAAACAACCCGAACGACACAGCCTGGATCGCGGCGAAGAACTGCATTTTGCAGAGACTCGGGAAGCGGAGGAAGCAGTCGAACCAGAAGTTCTGGAGGAGACCACGCCTTAAATCAGTTTTCTCAGAGAATCTGAAAAAAAACCTGACTACGACGTTGAAAATTATAGAGTTGCTGTCGTGGAACAGGAAGTTCCTCCAGGCTTCCCTGGCGGAATTTACGCTCCAGAAACCAGTGGGTAGTTTGGGTGCTCAACACAAAAATCTGTGACAATTGCCGTTCTCTGGCCCAGTTCTCACAAAACGCCATCAGCCGCTCACCGCGTCCCTGGCGACGATAACGGCTGTCCACCGCCAGACAGGCGACCTCCGCCATGCCCTGATCGGGATAAGGATACACGGCCGCGCAGCCAATAATCTTGCCGTCCCGTTCCATCACCACAAAATGATCTGCTTCCATTTCCAGGCGCTCACGACTGCGTTTGACCAGAATCCCTTTTTCTTCCAGAGGCCGGATCAAAGCGAGAATGCCGGGAATGTCGGCGACCGTGGCCATCCGCATATGTTCAAAGGAATCCCTGGATATCAGCGTGCCCAGGCCATCACGGGTAAACAGTTCGCGGAGCAGGGCACCATCCACATGCCGGGAAATCAGATGAACACGTTCTACGCCCCGGGCACAGGCTGCTCCGGCACTCAGCAGATGCTCGCGGGCATCGGCCGAAATATTTTGACGGTCCAGCAAGCCCGGAATTTCCGAAGAGGTCAGTTGCCGCAGAAGTTCTCCATCTCCATCCAGAATGCCGTCCTCGTCCATGTAAAAAACCAGTTTTGCCGCACCCAAAGCAATGGCTGCAGCTACGGCTACTTCTTCAGCACGGATATTGAACAGGGTTCCAGTAGGAGAAACACCGATGGGTGAAAGCAGGACAATTTCATCAGCAGCCAGATGCCGTTCCATGGCCTCATTGGCCACCCGCCGTACTTGCCCGGTACTTTGGTAATCCACCCCGTCGAGAATACCCAAAGGCTGGGCAATGATGAAATTACCGCTGACCACCTGAAGTCCGGCATGTGCCATGGGTGAGCCCATTTGTCCTTCAGACAAAGCTGCTTCCACCACCAGGCGTGCGCCGCCTACCGCTTCCCGCAGTACCTGCATGGCTTCAGGGCTGGTAATGCGCTTACCATTGACGCGTTGCGTTTGTAAGCCATGAACCTGCAGAGCCGCATCAATTTGCGGTCCGGCGCCATGAACCAGCACCACGTTAATCCCCAGGCTGTTGAGCAGAGCAATGTCATGGGCCAGACCGCGAATACTGCCATCGGCAATGGCATTACCACCGAAGTTGATGACGAAAGTCTGCCCCCGGAAGCGGTGGATATAGGGAGAAGATTCGCGAAAACTGCGGACGAAACTATCAGCAGGCATGTTTTGTCCCTGCAATATCCAGCGCAAAGCAATTATTGTCAGTCAGCAATGATGGCTGCCCGTACGTTACTGGGTATTCAGCGAGATGGTCGGGCGCCGGGTTCTGGGTTTGTTCAGCGCGGCAAATTCTTCGGGGGTATAAGCCTTGACGGCCAGGGCATGAATTTTTTCCCGTACTGACTCTGTTGCCGCGTTGACCAGCCGGTGACGGGCGAGGGGCGCCATACCTTCGAACTGATGGCAGACAATACGCAACTCGTAGTGACCGCCACCGTCGGACTGCTCGTGGGAACTGTGGGCCTTACTACGATCCTTGATTTCCAGAAATTCGGGATGAAGGGCATCTTCAATGAGTTGTTCAAGCACTTGCTGGTTCATGGTAAAAACACTCCTTTATAGGGGCGAACACTGACATCTGCGTAGACGCCAGCACTGAGATAGGGTTCGGCGGCCGCCCAGGCATGCGCTTCTTCCAGAGAATTAAAACGGGCGATAATCAGACTGCCAGTAAATCCCGCTTCGCCGGGTTCTTCCGTATCAGCAGCCGGGAAAGGGCCCGCCGTCAGCAGTCGCCCTTCGGATTGCAACTGATGCAGGCGCGCCAGATGATCACCCCGGGCGTTTTGGCGCTTGCTCAGGGAATTCGGATTATCGGTGCCAATGATGCAGTAATACATAAGCTTGTCCTGTCAATGAATGAGCGGTATCGGTGTTTCCGGCATCGGCGTTCACGAGTCACTGTCTTTAATTTCCTGGGGAAGTGCCCGGGAAATGACCACGGCCTGGAACAGCACAAAAATGATGGTAATGCCGAGCATACCGAAAAGCTTGAAGTCTACCCAGATACCCGTCGAAAAACTGTAGGCCACCACCAGATTCAGGACCGCGCCAAAAATAAAAAACGTGATCCAGTAGATATTGAGGCGTTTCCAGAAAGACTGCGGTAGGGTAGCCGGCAGTTGACTACCCATCAGGCGCTCGAGCAGAGGCTGTTCCCGCCAATGGGTAAACAACAGGACTCCGGCAAAAAGCAGATAGAGGATGCTGGGTTTGACCTTGATGAAGGTGTCATTATGAAAATAGAGAGTCAGGCCACCGAAAATCAGAATCAACAGCGTAGAGACCCAGGTCATTGTCTCAATACGACCACGGCGCCACCACTGCCAGGCCATGAGCACAATGGCGGCAACAATCAGCACTTCTGTAGCCGTATAAATACCATGAATCTTATACGCTACAAAAAAGAGGATAATGGGCAGAAAGTCGGTAAGCAGTTTCATGACGGGACGCAGTAATATAGAGTGGAACCTGGCTATCTAATCACAGAAAGGAGTTCATGGACAGTGGAACGTCAGCATTTGCTTCAAAGTTTAGCAGCGCTGCTGGGGGATAGCAGTGATCATCCCTTGCCGGATTTCGCCAGCATCAAGGCTGCGCGTTGGCGACATTTGCCACTGGGTGGGCGTCTGGAGGCCGTCAGCCGGGTGGATTTGCCGGATATGGATGAGTTGTTGGGTATTGACGAAACCAAGGTGGCCCTGGAACTGAATACCCGGCAGTTTGTGGCCGGATTCCCGGCCAATGACGCCCTGCTCTGGGGCGGAAGGGGAACGGGAAAGTCTTCCCTGGTCAAAGCCTTGCTACGTCGTTATGCGGATCAGGGCTTGCGTCTGATTGAAATAGACGCGGATGGCATTCTCGATTTGCCGGAAATACTGGCCGCCCTGCAGGCTGCTGATCCCGAACAACGTTATCACTTTGCCCTGTTTTGTGATGATTTGTCTTTTGGTTCTGACGATCCTGGCTACAAGGCCCTCAAATCACTGCTCGATGGCGGTGTGGAGGCGCGGCCCGATAATGTGCTTTTGTATGCCACCAGTAACAGGCGCCATCTCATGCCCCGGCATTTTTCCGACAATGAAGAATATCACCGTCATGGTGATGAGATTATTGCGGGCGAAACAGCGGAGGAAAAAATCAGTTTATCTGAGCGCTTCGGATTGTGGCTGGGTTTTTATCCCTTTGATCAGACCATGTATCTGGATATTTGTGCCATCCATTTGCGGCGTCTGAATATGCCGGCGGATCCTGAACAATGGCAGGAGGAAGCCTTGCGCTGGGCACTGCAGCGTGGCTCCCGCAGCGGGCGGGTAGCCCGCCAGTTTGCCCGGCACTGGGCCGGATCAAAGTCACTGGCAGGACAGTAAAACGCCGCGCCCGGGCTGCGGGTTTCAGGCCTTGGGCTTGTTGATTTCCTGGCTGATGATGTGGAGCATCTGCGCATGTATACGCAGATTGCCCGCCACGATGTTGCCATTTTCCAGAAATCCCTGGTCCCCCGTAAAGTCGGTGGCGACCCCACCGGCCTCCTGAACCAGCAGTGCTCCCGCTGCCAGATCCCAGGGTTTGAGGTTGAATTCCCAGAATCCGTCATAACGGCCGGCAGCCACATACGCCAGATCCAGAGCAGCAGAACCCGGGCGCCGAATGCCTGCAGTTTTCAGCATGAAGGCCTTGAAGGTGGCGAGATAGGTATCCAGATAGGAAAAATCCCGAAAAGGAAACCCTGTACCCAGAAGGGCACCATCCAGATCTTTGCGTTGGGCAATGCGCAGGCGGCGATCATTGAGATGGGCGCCGCCGCCGCGCGTAGCGGTAAACAGCTCATCGTGGATGGGATTGTAAATAACTGCATGTTCCAGCCGGTCAAAATGTTTAATGCCAATGGAAACACAGAGCTGTGGCATGCCATGAATGAAATTGGTGGTGCCGTCGAGAGGATCGATAATCCATTCAAAATCCTTGTCGGGAATCCGGTTGCCTTCTTCGGCCAGAATGCCATGATCCGGGTAGGCGCGGCGGATGATTTCGACAATGGCTGCCTCAGCGCGTTGATCCACGTCGGTCACAAAATCATTGTGCGCTTTGCTGGTGATGGTGATTTCATTGACCCGGGCAAAACTGCGATTGATGATATCGCCGGCTTTACGGGCGGCCCGGATAGCGGTAACAAGTATGGGATGCTGCATGGGAACCCTTTGGCAAAACAAATTGGACACAGTATAAGGGAGAACGGCAATGAGCGCACGAATAGCGCTGCGCATCAAACTAAACAGCGCGTGATCAGGAGCAAGCTAGCTTGAGTACAAAATTTCTGGAGAGGCTGCGGGTGGTTCTGGTGGAAACCAGCCATCCGGGCAATATTGGCGCTACTGCCCGCGCCATGAAAGTGATGGGACTGCAACATCTGGTCCTGGTGAATCCACGTTTTTTTCCTCATCCTGAAGCGACAGCACTGGCATCAGGTGCCGAGGATATTCTTGAACAGGCGCAAGTCACAGCAGATCTGGCTGCAGCCTTGAAGGGCTGCCACAAGGTCTATGGAACCAGTGCCCGGGATCGCCGCATTCAGTGGCCCGTATTGGATGCCCGCGAGGCGGCTGTGGAAATGGTTGCGGAACTTGCTGACGGAAATTGTGCGCTGGTTTTTGGCCGTGAGCGCACGGGGCTCAGCAATGAGGAGCTGGATCACTGTCAGGTTCTGGTGAATATTCCCACGGCGGAATTATATCATTCCCTGAATCTGGGTCAGGCGGTGCAGGTTCTGGCTTACGAACTGCACATGGCGACTCTTCAGGCAAATCTGGAGCCGCACCCTGATCCCGATGTAACCAGCGTAGAACTGACAGCGCCTATGGAGGACATGGAAGGTTTTTATGATCATCTGGAGCAGGTTTTGCGGCAAAGTGGTTTTTTACAGGAAATTCGTGCCATCCGGATGATGCGTCGATTGCGTCGTCTCTATGACCGGGCCCGGCCTACGGTTAATGAAGTCAACATTCTGCGTGGCATACTTACCGAAATACAGCGCTGGGCGACGAATAGTAGACAAAAAGGATCGGGATAGTCTTTAATGCGGTCTGACAAGGGCCCGTAAAACCTGGAGGAACATAACGAATGGCTGGTCATTGGCGTGCTGACCTGGATGCCGTATTTGCCCGTGATCCTGCCGCCCGCAATCGTCTTGAGGTTTTGCTGACCTATCCCGGTGTGCATGCCCTGTTTATGCACCGTCTTGCCCATGGGCTATGGAAACGGCGCTGGCGCTTGCTGGCCCGCAGTCTTGCGGCTTTTTCCCGTTTTTGGACGGGCATTGAAATTCATCCTGGTGCCTGCATTGGGCAGCGCTTTTTTATTGATCATGGCATGGGTGTAGTGATCGGTGAGACGGCAGAAATTGGTGACGATTGTACGCTTTATCATGGTGTCACACTGGGTGGAACGTCCTGGCAACCGGGCAAGCGTCATCCCACATTGGGTAATGGCGTGATTGTCGGCGCGGGGGCCAAAGTGCTGGGACCCATTATGGTTGGCGATCAGGCTCGGGTTGGTTCCAATGCGGTCGTGGTCAAATCGGTTCCGGCAGGGGCGACAGTGGTGGGTATTCCCGGCCGGGTCGTAAATAAAGGGGAACAACACCCGGATAATTTTGAAGCCTATGGACTGACTGGGCAGATGCCTGACCCGGTAGCGCGAGCGATAGAATGCATGCTTGAACACATGCATCGCCAGGATGCCGAGATCACCCAGATCAGATCCGGATTACAACAATTACAACCGCGTGAAGCCTTGATGCCGGTCGAGGAAATCGCTTGTTCTCTGGAAGCAGAGCAGGATTCTGCCGAACAGGGAACTCCAAAACAGAATACTTGACTAAATTAGTACAGATAGTAGGATGTGCAGCAGAGGTTACCTGATATGAAATTGACGACGAAAGGCCGCTATGCCGTAACAGCCATGCTGGATTTGGCCCTGCACCAGAGTGATGGCGTGGTGACGGTGGCGGATGTTTGCCAACGTCAGCAAATATCTGTGGCTTATCTGGAGCAGTTGTTTGGACGTATGCGGCGCTTCGGACTGATTGAAAGTGTACGTGGGCCAGGTGGAGGTTATCGGCTGGCTGTACCGGATTCAGAAATTCCCCTGACCAGGATTGTCGAGGCGGTTAATGAGTCCATCAGTACAACCCAGTGCGGTGGCGAACCGCAAAACTGCTGCAAGGGTGATGGCCAGCAATGCCTGACTCATGATTTGTGGGAAGAATTGGGCGAGCGCATCGCCAGTTTTCTCGGGAATATCACCTTGGGTGATCTGGTTGCCCGACATTTACAAAAAGAATCGGCGCAGGGTGTGCCGATTCGTATGCAAAATCGCCATGCGTTGCATGCGGCAACACATGATACCGCTTGATACCGTGAGGTGCAGAAAATGAATCAACCCCAAATTATCGACCTGGAAAGCAAGAAACCCTTGCTGATTAACCCGGATCGTCCCATTTATCTGGATTATCAGGCGACTACGCCGGTAGACCCACAGGTGTTGGAACAGATGCTGCCTTATTTGACCCATGATTTTGGCAATGCAGCGAGCCGTTCCCATGCTTATGGCTGGACAGCAGAAAAAGCCGTCGAAAAAGCCCGTCAGCAGGTGGCGGATGCGCTTCATGCGGATCCCCGGGAAATTGTCTGGACCTCCGGCGCAACAGAGGCCACTAATCTGGCCTTGAAAGGTGCGGCGCATTTTTATTCCGGTAAAGGCAAGCACATTATCACCCTGCGCACCGAGCATAAGGCAACTCTGGACACCTGCCGTCAGTTGGAGCGGGAAGGTTTTGAGGTCACTTATCTGGAGGTTCAGGAAGATGGTCTGGTCGATCTGAAGGCTTTCGAAGCCGCCATTCGTCCGGACACCATCATCGCCTCGGTGCTGTTCGTAAATAATGAAATCGGCGTCATCCAGCCCATGGAAGAAATTGGCCGGATTTTGCGGACGCACAAGGTCCTTTTTCATGTGGATGCGGTGCAGGCGCTGGGTAAGATACCAGTAGATGTAGAAGCCATTCAGGCGGACATGATGAGCCTGTCCGGACACAAGATTTATGGCCCTAAAGGCATCGGTGCACTATATGTCCGGCGTAAGCCCCGGGTGCGCGTGGAAGCTCAGGTGCATGGTGGTGGTCACGAACGGGGTATGCGTTCAGGTACTTTGCCCACGCACCAGATTGTCGGTATGGGAGCAGCTGCGGAACTGGCCGTTCAGTTGATGGATGCTGATGCCCAAAGAATTGGTAAATTGCGCGATCGTCTGCTCAAAGGCATCCAGGATCGTATTGAGGAAACCTATATTAATGGCAGCATGGAACATCGGGTTCCGCATAACCTGAACATCAGTTTTGCCTTTGTCGAAGGCGAATCTTTGATCATGGCCCTGAAGGAAATTGCGGTTTCCAGCGGTTCAGCCTGTACTTCAGCCAGTCTGGAGCCGTCTTACGTGCTTCGGGCATTGGGTAAATCCGACGAATTAGCCCATAGTTCCATTCGTTTCGGTATTGGGCGCTTTACGACCGAGGCAGAAATTGATGCCACCATCGAGTTGATAGCTGGCAAAGTGGGCAAATTGCGGGAGTTGTCACCGCTTTGGGAAATGCATCTGGAAGGCATAGATCTTAACAGTATTCAGTGGGCCGCACATTAAGGCCCTCAAGCAAGGAGAATAGTCATGGCATACAGCGAAAAAGTGATTGATCATTATGAAAATCCCCGGAATGTCGGGGCGATGGACAAGGATGATAGTGGGGTTGGCACCGGCATGGTAGGCGCGCCCGCATGTGGAGACGTCATGCGTCTGCAGATCAAGGTGAACGAGCAGGGCATTATCGAAGATGCCAAGTTCAAGACCTATGGTTGCGGTTCGGCCATTGCCTCCAGCTCACTGGTTACCGAGTGGGTCAAGGGTAAAACTCTGGACGAGGCCATGACGATCAAAAACAGTCATATTGCCGAAGAGCTGGAACTGCCGCCCGTCAAAATCCATTGCTCCGTGTTGGCGGAAGATGCCATCAAGGCGGCTGTGGAAGACTATCGCAGCAAGCAAGGTGCCGGGCAGGCCAGTCAAACTGAAGTGGCTGCCGCCCAGGTGGCACATTAAGGATACGGTCATGGCTTTGACTTTATCGGAAAGCGCGGTCCAGCAGGTACGCAAGAGTATTGCCAAGCGTGGCAAGGGCTTGGGAATCCGTATCGGGGTCAAAACCAGCGGTTGTTCCGGGCTGTCCTATGTAATGGAATTTGTCGATACGCCCAACCCCGAGGATATGGTTTTTCCCCATGACGACGTGAGTCTGTTCGTGGATCCGAAAAGCCTTATTTATCTGGACGGGACGGAGCTGGATTTTACCCGTGAAGGCCTGAATGAAGGGTTTCGCTTCAACAACCCCAATGTGAAGGACTCCTGCGGCTGCGGCGAGAGCTTCACGACCTGATGGCAGATGTATGCATTCAGTGCGGGGTGGAGCTCAATGCTCCCCCCGCACTTTGTCATTCTTGTGGAGCTATTCAGCCCTTTCGTGCGGAGTTGTCCCTGTTCGATGTGGTCGGGTTGCCGGAAAGCTATGATCTGAATCTGCAGGCATTACGGAGTCAGGTATTGCAGTTGCAGAAAGTCCTGCATCCCGACCGCTTTGCCCGGGCAGAAGCGGCAACCCGGCGCTTTTCCCTGGAGTGGAGTACCCGGCTGAATGAAGCGCTGGCGGTACTGCGTGATCCCCTGAAGCGTGCGGACTATTTGTTGCAACGTCAGGGAATTGATGCCCTGGGTGAACAGGTCAAGGTGGCTGATCCGTCACTGCTGATGACCCAGATGGTGTATCGTGAGCGTCTGGAAGATCTGCTTGCAGCCAGGGACCAGAACGGGTTGGATCAATTGCGTGGAGAAGTGGAAGACGCTTCATCCAAAGCGGTAAATAAGCTTCACATCCTCTTGAAAAATCTGCCCTGCGAACAGGTTGACGAGGCTGGATCTGTGCTGCGTGAGTTACAGTTTCTGGACAAACTCCTGGGTGAAATTGAGCGTGGCGAAGAGTCCTTGCAAAACCTGTAGTTTTTTGGATGCATCACACGAACTTTTAAGATAAAGCCTGGCGTAGTTGCTTTGCAGGAACCATACCCAGAGCTTTTTTATCATGAATAAACAAGGTGCTATAGCATGGCTTTAATGCAAATTGCAGAACCGGGCATGACTGCTGATCCGCATCAGCGGCGGCTGGCTATCGGGATTGATCTGGGAACTACCCATTCTCTGGTAGCTTCCGTGATGTCTGCGCTGCCGACGGTCATGCGCAACCATGACGGGCAATATTTGTTACCCTCGGTGGTGCGTTACTGCGAAGACGACAAGGTGGTTGTGGGTTATCCGGCACAGGCGGCAGCGGGACAGGATCCCCATAACACTATTGCTTCGGTCAAGCGTTTTATGGGTCGTGGTCATGAAGACGTCCAGCTTTTGGCCGGGCACTTACCCTACGATCTGGTGCCCGCTGAAGGCATGATTCGCCTGCGTACGCGTGCGGGTGAAAAGTCTCCCGTTGAGGTTTCTGCAGAAATTCTTAAGGTTCTGAAAAATCTCGCAGAGGAAACGTTGGGGTCTGAGCCCGAGGGTGTCGTGATTACCGTGCCCGCCTATTTTGATGAGGCGCAGCGGCAGGCGACCAAAGATGCTGCCCGTCTTGCTGGCTTGAATGTTTTGCGCCTGCTGGCCGAGCCAACGGCAGCGGCAGTGGCGTATGGACTGGATAAAAAAAGTGAAGGTCTTTTTGCCATTTATGACCTCGGCGGCGGCACTTTTGATATCTCCATTTTACGCCTGCAGGCGGGAGTGTTTGAAGTGCTGGCAACTGCCGGCGATACGGCCCTGGGTGGCGATGACATGGACCATGTCATCGCTGAATGGTTGATGGCGGAGAGTGGTATCCATCTGGATGATCCACTCTGGCGTCGTCAAGTTCTGCAACAGGCGCGGCAGGCCAAGGAAGCCTTAACAGATCAGGAGCAGGTTCAGCTAACTCTGGACTCCGGGCAGGGTGCTCCCCGCGTCATCCAATTGACGCGAAAGCAGCTTGAAACCCTCATTCAGCCTGTTTTACAGCGCACCCTTCCAGCCTGCCGGCGCGCCCTGCGTGATGCAGGTCTGAAAGTGGCGGATGTGGATGGGGTGGTGCTGGTAGGAGGGGCAACCCGGGTTCCGGCCCTGCGTCGTCTGGTGGCCGAATTTTTTCAGCAGCCCGTATTGACTGATATTGATCCTGATCAGGTGGTGGCTTTGGGTGCGGCCATTCAGGCCGATGCGTTGGTGGGCAATCAGCGCGAAGATTTACTGTTGATGGATGTTCTGCCCCTTTCTTTGGGTCTGGAGACCATGGGCGGGCTGGTGGAAAAAATTATTTCCCGGAATACCCCTATCCCCGCTGCCAAGGCCCAGGAGTTCACGACTTTCAAGGACGGCCAGACGGCTATGAGTATTCATGTGCTCCAGGGGGAGCGGGACCTGGTGCAGGATTGTCGTTCTCTGGCGCGTTTCAGCTTGCGCGGGATTCCCCCAATGGTAGCCGGAGCTGCCCGCATCCGCGTGACTTTTCAAGTGGATGCTGATGGACTGTTAACGGTATCTGCAGAAGAAACGAGTACAGGTGTGCGTTCTGAGGTGCTGGTCAAACCCAGTTTTGGCCTCAATGACGAAGAAATTGCCCGCATGCTCCAGGATTCTTTTGCGCATGGGGCTGAAGACATAGCGCATCGGCGTCTTTCTGAAGCACGGGTAGAAGGGGAACGGGTGCGCGAAGCCTTGCAAGGTGCCTTATCGACAGATGCTGCCTTGCTGCAAGCGGACGAAAAAGCCCGATTGGATGCCGCCAGTCAGCATTTAGAGCAGTGTCTGGCAGGCAGTGATGCAGATGCCATCAGTAAAGCCGCCGAGGCTGTGGAAGCTGCAGCCGAACCTCTGGTGCAGCGACGCATGGATAGTGCCTTGCGGCGGGCTATTGCCGGCCGTTCCATAGATGATCTGGGAGAGTGAATGACTAAAATACAAGTACTACCCAATGCTGAACTTTGCCCCGAAGGGGCGGAGTTTGAGGCGGAGCCGGGGGAAACCATCATTGCTGCGGCCATGCGCAACCATATAGCGATTGAACATGCCTGTGAAATGTCCTGTGCCTGTACGACCTGTCATGTCATTTTGCGTAAAGGTTTTGACAGCCTCGAAGCAGCCGAAGAAAAAGAGGAGGATCTTCTTGACAAGGCCTGGGGTCTGGAGCCCACTTCGCGCCTGAGTTGTCAGGCCAAAGTAGCGGAAACCCCTCTCGTCATTGAAATACCCAAGTACACCATCAATCTGGAAAAGGAGCGGCACTGATGCATTGGGGCGATACCATGGACATTGTTTTCGCACTGGATGAAGCACACCCCGATGCAGATGTGCAGTTACTCCGGTTCACGGATTTGCATCGCTGGATTGTGGAGCTTGCAGATTTTGATGACGATCCTGAAAAGTCCAGCGAAGGGGTTCTCGAAGCCATCCAGATGGCCTGGCTGGCAGAGCGGGACTAAGGACAGATTAACATGGCGGCGCCCAAGGCATTGGTGGCACTTTCCGGCGGTGTGGATTCAGCGGTAGCTGCGATTCTCATGCAGGAACAGGGCTATGACCTGATCGGCGTTACCATGCGTCTCTGGCCGAAAAGTCGTTGTTGCGACGAGAAAGATATTGAAGACGCAGCCGAAGTCTGTGTCCGGCTCAAAATCCCTTATCAGGTTCTGGATTACCGCGAAGCTTTTCGCCAGCAGGTTGTGGACGTGTTTGTGGCAGAATATCAGGCGGGGCGAACGCCCAATCCCTGTGCCCGCTGCAATCAGTTTCTCAAGTTCGATGCCCTGTTGGAAGAAGGGAAAAAGCTGGGTGCGACGATTCTCGGTACGGGTCATTATGCCCGTCTTCAGGAAACCCCTTCCGGGATGTCTTTGCTGCGGGGTGAGGACGCAGCCAAAGATCAGTCCTATTTTCTGTTTGCTCTGAATGCTGGTCTGCTGCCACAGTTGTGTTTTCCGGTGGGTGAAATGAATAAGGACGCGGTTCGGGCCATCGCCCGGCGGCACGGTTTGCCGGTGGCAGCCAAACAGGACTCTCAGGATATCTGCTTTGTTCCGGACGGGGACTATCGGCGTTTCCTGGCGGATTATGCCGGCCTTGATATGGAGCAGGAAGGGGAGATGGTCGATAGCAGCGGTCAAGTCATCGGGCATCATTCCGGAACCCTGAATTTTACCGTAGGACAGCGCAAAGGTCTGGGTGGCGGCAATGGCCAGCCGCGCTACGTGCTGGCCCTGGACCCGGTTCGTAATCAGGTGCGAGTCGGTAGTGAAAATGAGTTGTATCAGCCTCAGGCCTATTTGCAGGACTGCAACTGGCTGACGCCCCTCTCTGCTTCTGATGAACACCCTGTGACCGTCAAGTTGCGGTATCGCTCGCGCCCGGAGCCGGGGCTGTTGCTCCTGAAGGAAGATGGTCGTGCCGAAATCCGCTTTCATGAAGCACAACGGGCCATTACTCCCGGTCAGGCGGCGGTGTGTTATCAGGGCGAGCGTCTGATTGGTGGTGGCTGGATCAGTAGCGCCCATGGTGTTTGATTGATAAGGAGAGTCAATAGATGTCTGCAGATTCAAAAAGCAATTCGATGATTTATCGTCATCTCGGCCGCAGCGGTTTACAGGTTAGTCTGTTTTCTTTGGGCTCCTGGGTCACCTTCCATAACCAGGTAGATGCTTCAGGCGTTCGCGAAATGATGGCTATGGCCTGGGATGCCGGGGTCAATTTTTTCGATAACGCAGAAGTATATGCCAACGGTGAAAGTGAGCTGTTAATGGGTAAGGCTTTGAAAGAACTAGCCTGGAATCGTCTTGATTTTGTGATTTCCAGTAAGTTTTTTTGGGGGTTGAAGCCGGTTGGTGGAAAACAGTCCAGGATCAACAGTCAAAATACGCTCAACCGGAAATATTTAATGCAGGCTATTGATGGCAGTCTGCAGCGTCTGAAACTGGATTATCTGGATCTTATATTCTGTCATCGCGCTGATCCTCATACCCCTGTTGAGGAAACGGTTTGGGCGATGCATAACATTATCGAACAGGGCAAGGCACTTTACTGGGGAACCAGTGAGTGGAGTGCTGATGAAATTCGTGCTGCCTGGGAAGTTGCCGAGCGTCATCATTTGCATAAACCGGTGATGGAGCAGCCACAGTACCATTTGTTCCATCGTCAGCGTGTAGAAAAGGAATATGCCAGATTGTACAACGACATAGGTCTTGGTTTGACCACCTGGAGTCCGCTGGCCTCAGGACTTTTGACGGGTAAATATGTTGAAGGAATTCCTGATGGTAGTCGTGGTGCCATGCAAAATATGGCATTTTTACAGGAAGAATTACTGGATCAGCAAAAAAATCATGCTGTAGCTCAATTGCAGGAAATTGCGCACTCATTGGATTGTAGTGTCGCACAATTGGCTTTAGCCTGGGTGGCTCATAATCCCAGAGTCAGTACAGTTATTCTTGGAGCATCTCGTCCTGAACAATTACAAGAAAATCTTGCTGCGTTGGATGTTCTGAAGAAGCTGAATCCGGAAACGGTGGATAAGATTGAAGGTTTGACGGCGAAATTTGCCGATTAACTCATTTTATTCTCGTATTTATGTTTATATTCTGATAAAGTCCGTTCGCCAACATGATACAGTCTATATGATGGCCCTTTGCATTGGTCCCCACCTTGAGAAGCGTCTGCCCAGACTGACGCCCTAGCGGCGAGGCCGGTGTTTTTTTGGAGTAAATCCCATGTCGTCTGATT
Source organism: Acidithiobacillus sp. HP-11 (assembly GCF_015100075.1). Classification (NCBI taxonomy): domain Bacteria; kingdom Pseudomonadati; phylum Pseudomonadota; class Acidithiobacillia; order Acidithiobacillales; family Acidithiobacillaceae; genus Acidithiobacillus; species Acidithiobacillus sp. HP-11. The sequence continues at coordinate 26,159 of NZ_JACKYY010000005.1, read as the reverse complement.
TTGCATCTCTCGGTCTTTCCGAGCCCATTTGGCGTGCTGCAGCGGAACGCGGTTATACCACCCCCACACCTATTCAGGAACAAGCCATACCGGTGGTCATGTCAGGCGTGGATTTGCTGGCTGGTGCGCAAACCGGAACGGGCAAAACGGCTGCTTTTGCCATGCCGATTCTCCACAAACTGGCCGCCACGTCGGAAACTGCGTTTCATGGTCCTTCCAGCGTGCGCGCCCTGGTGTTGGTCCCTACCCGGGAACTGGCTGCCCAGGTAGAAGAAAGCGTGCAGCTTTACGGAAAGAATTTGTCTTTGCGCTCCCTGATTCTGATCGGTGGCGTCAAAATCAATCCCCAAATGCAGAAGCTGCGACGCAGTGTGGATGTGCTGGTGGCGACGCCAGGGCGCCTTCTGGATCATATTCAGCAACGCAGTGTGGATTTGTCGCATGTTGAAATTCTGGTCCTGGATGAAGCGGATCGTATGCTGGATATGGGGTTTATCCGGGATATTCGCCGGATTCTGGCAGTGTTGCCTAAAAAACGTCAGAACTTGTTGTTTTCTGCAACTTTTTCTCCGGAAATCAGAACACTGGCAGACGGCCTCCTGAATAATCCGGTCAGTGTCGAAGTGGCCAGTCGTAACGCCACTGCCGATACGGTTTCCCAGCGTTTTTTGGCGGTAGATCAGGATCGTAAAAGAGAACTCCTGACCCATCTTATTGGTGAACAGCAATGGCATCAGGTGCTGGTGTTTACGCGTACCAAGCATGGTGCGGATCGACTGGCGAAACATCTCTCCCAGGGGGGCATGCAGGCCATGGCCATTCACGGTGATAAAAGCCAGGGTGCCCGTACCCGTGCGCTGGCTGAATTCAAGGAAGGTAAGGTGCGGGTGTTGGTGGCTACGGACATTGCAGCACGAGGCATTGATATCAATGAATTACCTCATGTGGTGAACTATGAACTGCCGCATGTGCCGGAGGACTATGTGCACCGTATTGGGCGTACCGGCCGCGCCGGTAATAATGGTCATGCGGTTTCTCTGGTCAGCGTCGATGAACGTAAACAGTTATCGGACGTGGAAAAGCTTTTGAAACGTTCTTTTACCAAGGAAATCATTGTGGGTTTCGAGCCCAAGCAAAGCTTTTCCAGCCAGCCGCATGCGCCGCATACGCGTCGTCAGACCGCTCCCGGCGCTCAGCGCCGGGCGCCTTCACGTTCGACTGGTGGCGGGAATCGGTTTCGGGATCGATAAAATCCGCTTATAATTTTTGCTGGACATTATTTGTCTGGTTTTTGGCTTGGCAGACCCCCCGCTGATCAGTCACAATGCTGCGTGAAGGGGCGTCAATCCGAGAAAAGGCAGACATGGAAGAAGAGAAGATTTCATCTGCACGCATTCTGGTTGTTGAGGATGAAGAGGGTATTCAGGAATTGTTGCGGGTTGCCCTGAAGCGTCAGGGTTTTGAGGTGCGTTGTGAAAGCAGTGTGGAATCCGCTGAGCCGGCACTACAGAGTTGGGCACCTCAGCTTGTTATTCTGGACTGGATGCTACCGGGTGAAAATGGTCTCGCCTGGTGTCGGGCCTTGCGGCGTTGTGAAGAAACCCAAAAACTGCCGATCATTCTTCTGACTGCCCGGGGTGAGGAAGGGGATAGGGTGCATGGCCTGGAATCGGGGGCAGATGATTATCTGGCCAAGCCCTTTTCACCACGTGAGCTGGTAGCCCGCGTCAATGCCTTGTTGCGCCGCAGTTATGGTAATAATTCTGCCGGTGTGGTGAAGCTGGGTGAGTTGCATGTAGACCTGCGCGCGCATCGGGTTTATGTCAAAGATGTCCAGTTGCATCTGGGACCCACAGAATTCCGTTTGCTGCGCCTGTTTGTGACCAATCCAGATCGGGTTTTTTCTCGCGATATGTTGCTGGATCAGATTTGGGGCCGACAAAGTTTTATCGAAGAACGCACGGTCGATGTCCATATCCGCCGTTTACGGCGGGTTCTTGACGAATACGGTCACGCGCCCTTGATTGAGACGGTTCGTGGTGAAGGTTACAGATGTAGTGCAGTGGTCGGTGACGTATGAACATGGCATCGCCTAAATTTTTGAAGAATATATTTTTATTTTTGTGAAAACCTTACGCGCCTGGTTTTATCCGCTCGCCGTATGGGCCCTGATACCCCTTTTTCTGGCCGCAGACAGTTTACGTGCCTGGTCTTATTTACCTCCCGTGATCATCGCCTTGATTCTGGCGATCTGGGTTGCCTGGCATCGGCAACAATCCCAAAGTTTCAGTGCCTGGTTCCGTAATCCCGATACTCATCTTCCCCCCCTCGCTGGAGGGCTCTGGGAGGAAACGTTTGCCGACGGTTATCACTGGCGGCGGGACCAGGAGGCCCGACAACGTCAGTTAAGTGCCCAGATTCTTCAGCTGCGCGATGCGCTCCAGGCAATGCCAGACGTGGTAGTGCTCATGGATGAGCGCGGTCAGTTGGTCTGGGTGAATCCTTCAGGTATTCGCCTCTTGCAACTGCAATGGCCGGATGATGTTGGCAAACCCCTGGCCTTCTGGTTGCGTACCCCCAATCTGCGGGCATTTTTAAGCGGTGAGGGCCCTTCAAGTTTGCAACTGGCTGCTCCATCAGATGCCCAGTTGTTTTTGGAGGGCGTGCGTTATCCTTTGGCTGATGCCGGAGCCTTGGTGATTTTTCGGGATGTGACCCGTATTCGCCAACTGGAGCAGGTACGCCAGGATTTTGTGGCCAACGTCTCCCACGAGCTGCGCAGTCCGTTGACTGTTGTGCGGGGCTTCCTGGAAAACCTGCTGGATGGTCCGCTGGCCGAAGACGAAGAAGTAGGCAGCCAGTTGCATTTGATGGAGCAGCAAACCCTGCGGATGCAATCCCTGGTGGAGGATTTGCTCTCTCTGGCGCGTATGGAGGCGGCCGAAGCCGAACCAGAGCGCTGTGATACGATCATTTTCAGTGCATTGATCGAGGGCGTGCTGGACACGCTCAAGCCCAATATATCCGAAAAAAGACTGAAAATTCACAAGCACCTGGACGAGACTCTGGGTATTTTTGCGGAGCAGGTAGACTTGACCAGTATCGTCCGTAATCTCCTAGAAAATGCTATCAAGTACACCCCCGCCGGGCGCAGCATCAGCATAAGCTGGGGCCGTGGTCCCGATGGTCTCAGGCTGACGGTGCAGGATACCGGAGATGGGATTGCTACCGAACATCTGCAAAGAATTACGGAACGTTTTTATCGGGTGGATAAGGGAAGATCCCGGAGGATGGGAGGTACGGGTCTGGGACTTGCCATTGTTCGCCATGCAGTAGAACGCTATCAGGGACATTTGGAAGTACATAGCGAAATTGGTCAGGGAGCGGTATTTACCGCACTGTTTCCCTTGTCTCTAGCGCGTAGTGCTGTCATCGGTGAAAATGTGTCATAAAACGGTAATAAAACTCTGCTATTGTAGGTTGTCTATGCTGTAGGCTTCATACCGGAAGGTTGCGCACCAATATGAAAATTAAAAATGCATACAAGACACGTCGGCTCAGTGTGCTGCCGAAAATATTTAAGTTTGCCATGAGGCCTTATCATGAGTGGCAAAATCTTGCCCCGGCGGGTGCGTTAATGGCGACCCTAGCCGTGTTGGTTTTGAGCCTTGGATCACGTTTTCTTATTAAAGAAAGGAGCCCGCGTTAATGTCGGAACTTCATAATACCAAAATTGCTGTTCGCCACCTGGATTTTTACTATGGCAGCAATAAATCCCTCAAGGATATCAATCTGGAGATGCCGGAGAAACAGGTCACCGCGTTTATCGGCCCTTCGGGTTGTGGCAAGTCGACCTTGCTACGGGTATTTAACCGCATGTATTCACTTTATCCCGGGCAACGCGCTACCGGTGAGGTGTTGCTGGATGGCGAAAATATTCTTTCCCCCAATATGGACGTCAATATGTTGCGTGCCAAAATTGGCATGGTGTTTCAAAAGCCGACGCCTTTCCCGATGTCGATATACGATAATATCGCCTTTGGCATCAAGCTCTATGAAAAACTTCGCAAGGTGGAAATGGATGAGCGCGTGGAAGAAGCCCTGCGTCAGGCCGCTCTCTGGGATGAGGTCAAAGATAAACTCAAGACCAGTGGTTTGGGTCTTTCCGGAGGACAACAGCAACGTTTGTGTATTGCCCGCGCCGTTGCGGTAAAACCCGAAGTGATTTTGCTGGACGAACCGACTTCTGCTCTCGACCCGATAGCTACCCTGAAAATTGAGGAACTGGTCAGCGAATTGCGCAATCAGTTCACCATTCTCATTGTGACCCACAATATGCAACAGGCCGCGCGCGTGTCTGATTACACCGCCTTTATGTATATTGGTGAAATGGTAGAATTTGGTCAGACCAACCAATTGTTTACCAATCCGGCCAAGAAGCAGACGGAAGATTACATCACGGGTCGTTATGGTTAAGGAGAACTGAACATGGATAAAGATCAGCATATTTCCCAGCGCTTCAATGATGATTTGAACGAAGTTCATGAGCTGGTTCTGGCGATGGGTGGGGTGGTTGAAGAACAAATCAGCAATGCCATTCGCGCGCTGCAGACTGGTGACAATGACCTGGCCCGCGAAGTGGTAGCCCGGGATCATGAAGTCAATGGTTATGAAGTACGGATTGAAGAGGAATGTATCAATATCCTCGCAATGCGCCAGCCGGCGGCCTCGGACTTACGTCTGGTCATGACGCTCATCAAAAGTATTGCCGATCTCGAGCGCATGGGTGACAAGGCCAGCAAGATTGCGGATATGGTGTTGGCCATGGGGCATGGGACGCGTAATTCCAACCCGGCCTTTTTACGTGATGTGGGCGTCATGGCAGACTATGCGCTGAATATGCTGCGGCGCGCCATGGATGCCCTGGCTCGGGCAGACGCTGAACAGGCCATTGCCATTGCCAAGGGGGACGAGATTCTCAATCAGGAGTACCGGTCTGCCCTGCGTCGTCTGATTACCTACATGATGGAAGATCCACGCACCATCACTCCAGCCATTGATGCCCTGTTTATTGCTAAAGCCATAGAGCGTATTGGCGACCATGCCCGCAATATTTGTGAGTATGTGATTTATCTTGCCAAGGGCAAAAATGTCCGGCATCTTCCCCTGGATCAGGTAGAGCAAAGCCTCCAGGGGAAATAATCATGTCGGAACCCGTGACCACTGCAGTATTGGAAAATTATTTGGCAGCAGTGGATCTGGGTTCCAATTCTTTTCATATGGTAGTGGCGGAAGAGCTGGGTTCAGAAATTCGCTTGCTCGACCGCCTGCGAGAAGGCGTGCGTCTTGCCGAAGGTTTGCGCGAGGATGCCACTCTGGATCCGGCCGTCGAGAAGCGTGCACTGGATTGTCTGGCACGTTTTGGTCAGCGCCTTCGTGGTATTCGTCCTGAGCGGGTCCGCATTATTGGTACCAACACGTTGCGCCAGGCGAGTGCCGCCGAGGGGTTTGTGCAGGCTATTGAATCCACTCTGGGTTTTCCTCTGGAAATTGTTGCCGGTCGGGAAGAAGCGCGACTGGTCTATCTGGGGGTCGCCCACAGCCTGGCGGTAGATGCGGATGAACGCCGCCTGGTGATTGATATTGGGGGTGGCAGTACCGAACTTATTGTGGGTCAGGGATTTGTACCGAATAATCGTGAGAGCCTTCACTTTGGATGCGTAGGTTCCAGCCGCGCCTTTTTCCCGGATGATCTGATCACCACTGAGTCCTGCGAACGGCTTGAAAAAAAAGTGCGCATGGCGGTAGAGCCAATGCTGGATGAATTTACCGGCCATGGCTGGGATCAGGCAGTAGGTTCTTCAGGGACAGTCAAAGCCATAAACCGGATTCTGGTCGAGAATGGTCAGGGTAGTCGTATTACCCGCAACGGGATGTACTGGTTGCGGGAGCAAATCCTGCAGTTGGGATCGGTGCGGGCCTTGTCCCGTCTGAAAGGTTTGAAGTCGGATCGTGCCGCTGTATTTGCGGGTGGATTCATGATTCTTTACGCCTTGTTCGAAGCCTTGAATATTCAGGAAATGCGTTTTTCAGAGGGGGCGTTGCGGGAAGGTGCCATTTATGACCTGCTCGGCCGGATTCACCAGGAAGATACCCGCGAACTCAGTATTCACAGTCTCCAGGAACGCTTTCACAGTCAAACCAGGCGCAATCGTGGGGTGGCAGCCTGGGCGGATCAGTTTTTTACGGCAGCGATGGCCAACTGGTCTTTGCATGGTGCTCATCGGCAATGGCTGCAGTGGGCGGCGTTAACCCATGATATTGGGCTGGATATTGCCCATTCCGGCTTTCACAAGCATGGCGAATATATCTGGCGCAATGCCGATTTGGCGGGATTTTCCCGCAGGGAGCAGGGCGTTGTGGCAGCATTGCTGCGCACCCAGCGCAAACGGCTTCCGCATCTGCAGTTCTATTCTACCTTGGGTATTGCGGCTGAAGATTTGCTCGCTGTTCAGCGTTTGGCTGTGCTACTGCGACTTGCTATTGTTTTCCATCGCGGCGCACAAATTTCGGGTACTGCACCCGCCTTGCAAGTGGAGGACAAAGTCCTGCATCTGTCACTGCCTGATCATTACAAGGATAAAATGCCCCTGCTTTTTGCGGATCTTGAGCAGGAACAGGAAAATACGGCTCCTGATTTTCATCTCCATTGGTAAGAGGGCGTTCCCATCGAATTTCTGAATCCGTTGTTGCACTGGCTGCATCTGCAACCGGTTACTCTGAGCGTTATCAAGGAATTTCTCCGCCAGTATGGGTACTGGATACTGTTTATCGGGACCCTGCTGGAAGGTGAGGCGGTAGTCATTGTTGCCGGGGCCCTTGCCCATGCCGGCGTGCTGGATTTACCCGTGGTCATTGCCGTTTCCTGGCTGGGTAGCACGATTAATGATCAGGTTCTGTATCAGGTAGGTTCGCGCTATGGAGAACGGATTCTCGACTGGCTTCCCAATTTTCTCAAGCGCCATGTTGCTCAGGCAGAGGGATTGATTAGGCGCTTCGGCGATTGGGTGACGCTGCTGTTTCGCTTTATTTATGGGACCCGAACCATTACCCCGATACTCCTGGGTGTGCATCATTATCCACCCCGGCGCTATCTAGTCATGAATCCACTGGCTGCTGCTGTCTGGGCCGGCGTCATCGCCGGTATCGGTTATGTTCTCGGGGCTTCATTGCAAGGCCTGCTGAATGGTGTACGTCAAGTGCAAATCATTTTGTTGCTGCTGCTGTTTGTGGGTGCTTTGCTTTACTGGTTTTGGCATCGTGGGAATAAATCCAAAACCGGTACTTAGCACGACTGCTTGCAGCCGACCTGGCCCCAGTGCGCGTTCCAGTCTTGCTCTAGTGGGGTAACCTGTGGTAAAACGCGCTGGGCTTTGCCCTAATACGCACACGTAGCCTGAGAGGATTTCCGGGTGTCCGCAAGGATGGAATTCTCGGCCGCGTGGTGGATCTTAACCCTATGAAAACTGGAGAAATCTCTATGAGCAGCAATGTAAGCATGCGTGCCCTGCTGGAAGCCGGCGTGCACTTTGGTCATCAAGCCCGTTACTGGCATCCCAAAATGGCCCCTTACCTGTTTGGTGAGCGCAACCGCATTCACATTATCAATCTTGAACATACTTTACCCATGCTGCGTAGCGCGCTGGCTTTTATTGAGCAGGTGTCGCGCAAACACGGTCGGGTTCTTTTTGTGGGAACCAAACGCCAGGCGCGTGAAGCTGTAGAGCAGGAAGCCCGTCGTTGTGGCGCTTTTTTTGTCAATCAACGCTGGCTTGGTGGGACCCTGACCAACTTTAAAACCATTCGTCAGTCTATTCGTCGTCTGGACGAGTTGGACCAGATGACAGCCGATGGCACTCTCGAAAAGCTGACCAAAAAAGAAGGTCTGACTCTGTCGCGTGAGCGTGACAAACTGGAGCGCAGTCTTGGTGGCATCAAGGAAATGAATGGTCTGCCCGATGCTATTTTTGTGATTGATGTGGGTCATGAAAATATTGCGGTGCTGGAAGCGCGCAAGTTGGGCATTCCGGTTATTGGTGTGGTCGATAGTAATTGTGATCCATTGCTGATTGATTATCCTATTCCGGGTAATGACGATGCTACCCGTGCTATCCGACTTTATGCTTCGCTGGTGGCCGATGCCATTTTGGCCGGTCGGCAGGGTGGTGCAGCGGATTTGCTGGATGAATTCGTCGAAGTGGACGAAGAAACCATTGAAATTGACGCCGATTAACGCATTCACCACATAACCAAGGAGTTTACATGGCTATCAGTGCACAACAGGTTAAAGAACTGCGTGAGCGCACCGGCGCTGGCATGATGGAATGCAAAACCGTTCTGACGGAAGCGGACGGAGATATGGAAGCGGCCATTGATCTGCTGCGCACCCGTGGTCTGGCCAAGGCCGACAAGAAGGCCAGCCGGGTAGCGGCGGAGGGCGTCATTGTTACTGCGCTGAGTGCAGACCAGAAGCAGGGCGTGGTGCTGGAAGTGAACTGCGAGACCGATTTTGTGGCCAAGAATGAGGATTTTCTGGCCTTGGCCAAGGATTGTGCCGGGCAGGCTCTGCAACAGGGTCTGAAACAAATAGAGGCGCTGGTGGCGGATGCGTCCATTGAAGAGCGGCGCAAGACCCTGGTCAGCAAGCTGGGTGAAAACATCAGTTTGCGGCGTTTGCAGCACTTGCAGGTTAAGGAAGGCGTGGTTGGAGCCTATATACATGGCAGCCGCATCGGGGTGATAGTGGCGCTGGAAGGTCAGGCGGCTACAGAAGAACTCGGTAAGGATGTGGCCATGCATGTGGCTGCAGCCCGGCCGGAAGTGGTTCGTCCTGATCAGGTCTCTGCAGAACGTCTGGCCCGGGAAAAGGATATTCTGGTCGCACAGGCCGCTGATAGTGGAAAGCCTGCTGATATCGTCGAAAAAATGATATCCGGCCGGCTTAACAAGCTGGTCAACGAAATTGCGCTGACCGGGCAGCCTTTTGTGAAAGATCCGGATAAAAGCGTAGGGCAGTTGGTCAAGGGTTTTTCGGGAGTGGAAGTCGTCGAATTCATCCGTTTTGAGGTGGGTGAAGGTATCGAAAAAGCACCCACGGCAGACTTCGCCAGCGAAGTAATGGCGCAAGTCCGGGGGTCCTGAATGACCGCTCCCCGGTACTCACGTGTTCTCCTGAAACTCAGTGGGGAGGCATTGATGGGGGATGGGCAGTATGGCGTCGACCGCGAGGTCGTACGCCGTATGGCTCGTGAAATCAAGGATGTGGTCTCGTCTGGTGTGCAGGTCGCCATTGTCATTGGTGGTGGCAATATTTTCCGGGGGATGGCCAAGGCAGCCGAGGGTATGGACCGTGCTACTGCTGATTATATGGGAATGCTGGCGACAGTAATGAATGCTCTTGCGGTTCAGGATGCCCTGGAGCATTTAGGCCTGCCGACGCGGGTACTTTCTGCCCTGCATATAGAGCAGGTCGCTGAACCCTATATCCGTAGGCGTGCCATTCGTCATCTGGAAAAAGGTCGGGTAGTGATTTTTGGTGCTGGCACAGGTAATCCTTTTTTTACCACGGATACAGCCGCCAGTTTGCGGGCTGTAGAAATCAATGCCGAGCTGGTTCTGAAAGGAACCAAGGTGGATGGCGTATATACGGATGATCCAGTCACTCACCCCGAGGCTATGCGTTACCGTGAACTGTCTTACAATCAGGTTCTGGAGCAGAATCTTCAGGTGATGGATGCGACAGCAATTACCCTCTGTCGTGATAATGACATGCCCATCATCGTTTTTTCCATCAACAAATCCGGCGCATTGATGCGGGTAATGCTGGGTGAAGAAGAAGGCACCTCGGTGCGTAGAGAGGTTCCATGAGTATTCAGGAAATCAAAAAAGACGCCGAAACCCGGATGAAAAAAAGCATCGAATCCCTTAAGGGGGAGTTGACGCGTCTGCGTACCGGTCGCGCCAGTGCTGGCTTGCTGGATCATGTGATGATTGATTATTACAATGCTCCCACTCCATTGGCCCAGGTGGCCTCGGTTTCCGTAGCCGATGCCCGCTCTTTGGTGGTGACACCCTGGGAAAAAAATCTGATCCCAAAAATTGATAAAGCCATTCGCGATGCCGGGCTGGGACTTAATCCGGTGGCTGGTTCGGACAATATTCGTGTACCTCTGCCGGCACTTTCAGAAGAGCGGCGCAAGGAAATGGTGAAAGTGGTCAGACAGGAAGGCGAAGGTGCCCGAGTAGCCATTCGTAATATCCGTCGTGACAGTATTTCTCAGGTCAAGGACCTCCATAAGCAAAAAGTCATTTCCGAAGACGAAGAACGTCAGGCAGAAGAGGCTTTTCAGAAGCTGACTGATCGCTTTGTGGATGAAGTCGATGCCGTGGTGGAGGCCAAAGAAGCTGACCTCATGGAGGTCTGAGCAGGATGATGGCAGCATCTGGATCAGGAGCGCGTTCGCTTCCGCAGCATGTCGCAGTCATTATGGATGGCAATGGCCGCTGGGCGTATCGGCAACATTTACCCCGTGTAGCCGGTCATCGACGAGGAGCGGAAGTCGTCCGGGAGATGGTTCAGTCGTGTGTAGACTTGAATATTCCCCATCTTACTCTCTTTGCGTTTAGCACTGAAAATTGGCGGCGGCCTCCTTTGGAGGTGCGTCTGCTCATGAATCTGTTCCGCTTGCTCCTGAAGCGGGAAGCCCGCAAGTTGCATGAAAACGGGGTGCGTTTACGAATTATCGGTGATCGCAGCGCGTTGGAGCGGGATATTCTTCAGCTCATTGAAGAAGCAGAAAGTCTCACCCAAAATAATACCCGTTTGCAACTCAACCTCGCAGTGAATTACGGTGGACGTTGGGATATTGCCCAGGCTACACGCGCGGCAATTGCTGCGCTTCAGTCTGCAGATTTGAATCTGCAAGAACTTGACGAGCAGGATATTGCCCGGCATTTAAGTCTTGCCGATGGCCCCGAGCCGGATTTGTTGATTCGTACGGGTGGGGAAGAACGCATCAGTAATTTTCTGATCTGGCAACTGGCGTACACAGAATTCTATTTTACTGATACGCTCTGGCCGGATTTCGATCGCGCTTCCCTGGAACATGCACTACATTCTTTTGCACATCGGCAAAGACGTTTTGGACGTACTGGTGATCAGGTTCTGGAGGGCGATTGCTCCGTCAGCGACTGATCACCGCCGCCTTTTTGTTGCTGCTGGTTTTTGTCCTGATTTTTCAGGCTTCCTCTCCGGTTTTTCTGGTTTTTTTAATGCTGCTCGCCCTGTTTGCCGGACAGGAATGGGGTCGTCTCAGCCTGTTCTCCAGGCCATTTGCCTTACTGCTGGGGCTGGTACTGGCGGTTCTTTTGCTGTTGCCGCTCTGGTTGAATAATCTGATCGGCCCCATGTTGGCAGATATTTCGGTAGCCGCATGGTTATTATGGGCGGTGCTGATGCTTGCTGTGTCACCCAGCATGCTAGATAGAGCTTCAATTTGGCAGCGTCCGTTTACGGGTTTTATGCTTTTGCCAGCTTTTTTGCCAGCTTTCTGGTTTGCCTTGCAACTTCAGCGTCAGTCCCCCCATCAACTTTTGTGGGTGATTTTGATAATCAGCGCAGGAGATGTAGGTGCCATGACTTTTGGGAAACTATGGGGCCGGCGGCGGCTGATCCCACGGGTCAGTCCGGGCAAAACCTGGGAAGGCCTCCTGGGTGGCTTGCTTGCCAGCGCCATTGTGGGCACACTGGGTGCATGGATCTGGCTGGGGGCTCACCCTCTCGTATTATGCTCAGGGGCTTTGCTGGGAGTGGTGACAGCAATATTTGCAGTCATTGGTGACCTGGCAGAAAGTTATCTCAAACGCCGCGCAGATCGTAAGGATAGCGGTCAATTACTGCCGGGGCACGGTGGTTTGCTTGACCGTCTGGACAGTATCAGCGCGGGTATCCCGGTTTTTGTAGCCGGGATTTACTATCTGGGTTGGTGGAAATGACAAGAGGCATCTGCATACTCGGAGCCACGGGCTCCATTGGGAAAAGCACCCTGGACGTGCTTTCACGCCATTCCGATGTATTCCGGGTGGTGGCCTTAACGGGTAATCATCGTGTTGCGGAGATGCTGGCACTCTGCAAAATCCATCAACCTGAGCAGATCGTCATGGCAGCACCCGAAGCAGCGCAAGAACTCCGGGTGCTGTTACGTGATGCCGGTCTAAAACAAATAAATGTGGAAAGTGGTCCCGAGGCATTGGCAGCCGTTGCCCGTATGGACGGTGTTGACGAGGTAATGGCCGCAATAGTCGGAGCAGCTGGTCTTTTGCCTACTCTGGCTGCGGTGGAAGCCGGCAAAAAGGTATATCTGGCCAACAAGGAATGTCTGGTGATGGCGGGCAAGCTGTTTATGGACCGGGTGCGGGCGTGTCAGGTGACCCTGCTGCCTATTGATAGTGAGCATAATGCCGTTTTCCAGTGCTTTGCCGATGGCCGAGGGGTGCGCCGCATCCTCTTGACGGCTTCTGGCGGTCCTTTCCGGACCTGGCCTTTGGAGCGTCTCGCGGGAGTGACTCCAGATCAGGCCTGTGCGCACCCTAACTGGGTGATGGGCCGGAAAATTTCTGTAGATTCGGCGACGATGATGAACAAGGGGCTCGAAGTGATTGAAGCCCATTGGTTGTTTAATCTTCCGGCAGAACAAATTGATGTACTCATCCACCCCCAAAGTATTATCCATTCCATGGTAGAGTACGTAGACGGGTCGGTGTTGGCCCAGCTGGGCAATCCGGACATGCGTACGCCCATTGCTCATGCCCTGGCTTACCCGGAGCGCATCGAAAGTGGGGTGTCCTCACTGGATCTGGCCAAGACCGCAGATTTGCAATTTGAAGCCCCTGACCTGCAACGCTTCCCTTGTCTGGCTTTGGCTTTTTCTGCCCTTAAAGCGGGTGGTGCTGCAGCTACTGTCCTCAATGCTGCCAATGAAGTAGCTGTTCAGGCTTTTCTGGACGAGGCTTTACCTTTTGCCCGGATTGCTGCTGTTGTGGAAAGTACCCTGGCCGATTTGCAACCTGCCGCACCGGATGAACTGGAAGCCGTTCTGGCGATTGATCAGCAGGCCAGAGTGATAGCTGGCAAGCATCTGCGCCGTTACGCTGAATCTGCTTTGGCCTGATTTCGGGCTACTGTGCACATACTCGAAACCATAGGCGCTTTTATTCTCGCAATTGGCATTCTGGTGCTGATTCATGAATCCGGACATTTCTGGGTCGCCAAATTCATGGGCGTGAAGGTGCTGAAATTCAGCATCGGCTTTGGTCCTGCTTTGATCAGTCGGCGCTGGGGCAAGGATCGCACCGAATATGTCATCGCTGCGTTACCTTTGGGTGGTTACGTCAAAATGCTCGGTGAACAGGCCGGTGAAGAAGTAATGCCTGAAGAGCGTTCCCGGGCTTTTGAGCGGCTGGCTCCCGGCAAACGCTTTCTCATTGCCCTGGCTGGCCCTGCTGCCAATCTCCTTTTCGCCATCATTGCTTATGCCGGAGTTGCCTGGATTGGCATTCCCGGGCTGGCTCCCATTGTTGGTCTGGTGAATGATCATTCTCTGGCCGCTCAGGCCCATTTGCAGCCGGGTCAACGCATTACCTCCCTGAACGGGCAGCAGGTATATACCTGGGAAGAAATGCGTATGGGTTTGTTGTCGGCGGCCATTGCCCGGGTGCCCGCACACCTTGAGACTACCGAGCAGGGCAGGTTGTCAACACATACTCTGCCTTTGCAAAGCCTGAAGGCAGATTCGGTGGGGCCGGACTTTGTTGGCAAGATCATCGGAATGGAGCCTTACCTGCCAGCAACTGTGGGAGCGGTCGAAGCCAAAAGTCCGGCCGCTCAGGCAGGACTGGTTGCCGGTGATCGTATTACCGGCATTGATCATCATCCTGTCCCGAGCTGGGAGAGTCTGGCCCGTCACATTGAATCGCATCCAGACAAAACGGTGGAGATGACTTACCGGACGGCTGCGGGGATCAGTAAAACCATTCAGATCAAACCACAAATGTTTCTCGACAAGGCGGGTAAAGCGATTGGCAGGATCGGTATTGTCATGGCGCCCCTGCCCAAGGATCTCATCGTTATACGCCAGCGGGGGCCACTTGAGGGATTGATCTATGGTGCGCACAGTACCTGGCAGATGTCCTGGATGACGGTGGAGATGATGGTTCGGATGGTGCAGGGTTTTGTTTCGCCGAATAATATCAGCGGGCCTATTAGCATTGCCGAATATGCGGGGCAGTCGGCTCAGGCGGGCGTGGCGCCCTTTCTGTCCTTTCTGGCTTTGGTTAGCATCAGTTTGGGGGTCCTGAATTTGCTCCCTATTCCCATACTCGATGGTGGTCATCTGGTGTTTTACGCCCTGGAAATGGTACGGGGTAAGCCGCTTTCGCCGGCGGTGGTGCAAAAAGCCCAACAGATCGGTATAGTGCTGCTTCTGATGCTGATGTCCTTCGCTTTCTACAACGATATTACGAGATTGATGACTCCGTGAAAAAATTCAGCCTGACTTCACCTTCGCCTCTGGTTCTTGCCTCGGGTATTGCCTGTTTGGCGGCCGTTTGGACGGCTCCAGCCTGGGCATTTACACCCTTCACTGTGAAAAACATAGAGATAAGAGGATTGCAGCACATTGCTCCTGGAACGGTCTATAACTACCTGCCCATCCATATCGGGGAAGAAGTAGATGACCAGAAAGCGCAGCAGGCGATTAAAGATCTGTACTCTACTGGTTTTTTCAAGGACGTAACTATCGCCCGCTCGGATGACAATTTGCTGGTGGTCGTCCAGGAACGTCCGATCATTGCCAGCATCAAGACGCACGGCATCAAGGCCTTTTCCAAAAAAGAAGTGGAAGGAACCCTGAAAGGCATCGGTCTGGTGGACCGCCATATTTTCAATCAGTCCCTGCTTGACGAGGTCGTACATGGGCTTCAGCAGCAGTATGAGGGCATGGGTTATTACAATGCGAAAATTCATGCCAAGGTGGATAAACTCCCACGTAACCGCGTAGCTATTTATCTGGATGCCAATGAGGGAGAACAGGCTACTATCAAGCAGGTGACCATAGTCGGTAATCACGCTTTCAGTGAAAGCCGTCTGCGTGGACTTTTCGATATTGGTGCCCCTGACGCCTTTTCATTTTTTACTAAAAATGATCGTTACTCTCAGGAAAAATTGATGAAGGGCCTGGAAGCCCTGCACAATTTCTATCTGGATCGCGGCTATCTGAATTTTGATATTGAATCCAATCAGGTACAGGTCACACCAGATCGTCGTTTTGTCTATATTACGGTCAATGTGCATGAAGGACCGGTTTATCATGTGAAGTCGGTGAATTTGACGGGGAATCTGGTGATTCCCAAGCCAGAGCTGGAAAAACTGGTTGAAATCCATCCCGGCGAAGTGTTTTCCCGGGCAAAAATCAACGACACCAACAGTGCCATTGCCAACAAGCTGGGTGATCTGGGCTATGCTTTTGCCAATACCACACCGGTGCCGACGGTAGATGAAAAAACCCGCGAGGTAGCACTGAATTTTGAAGTGGACCCAGGGCGCAAAGTATACATTCGCCGCATTGAAATTACCGGCAATGATCGCAGTCGTGACTATGTAGTCCGGCGTCAGTTCAGGCAGATGGAAGGATCTCTTTATAATGGTGCGCAGATCAGGCGTTCCAAGGAGCGGCTCCAGCAGACCGGTTTTTACGATAAAATCGAAACTAAAACGGTTCCGGTTCCCGGTCATCCTGATCAGATGAATCTGGATGTGCATGTCAGTGAGCGGCCAACTGGCAGTTTTAGCCTGGGTGTGGGTTACTCCAATGCGCAGGGTATTTTGTTCAATGGTTCCATCAGCCAGAACAATTTCATGGGTACTGGAAATGCGCTCTCTTTTTCGGCCAACGTGGGCGGTTTGGGCACAGCATTCAACCTATCTTATACTGATCCTTATTTTACTCCGGATGGTATCAGTCTGGGTGTTAATCTTTATCGGAATGATACCAATCTTTCCAGCCTTGCTGTTGCGCCGTATCAGGAAATTGACTACGGCGCTACGGGTACGCTGGGCATACCCATCATGCAGTATGTCTATGACTATATGTCCTTGGGCTACAGTAATACAACTATTAATCTGACTTCAGACAGCACGCAAATTTATAATTCTTACGTAAATACTTTCGGGAATACGGCCAGCGCTGTCACTGTAGGTAATAGCCTCGTTTATGACAGCCGCAACTCGCCCATATTTCCGACCAAGGGGTTTTATGGCAGCCTGGATCTGAAAGCGGCTGTTCCTCCGGGAAAACTGAAGTGGTATAAGGCCGAAGTCAAGGCTGACTATTATCATCCCATTACCTCCTGGTTAACCGGCGGGCTCAGCGGGCGATATGGTTTCATAAACGGTTATGGTGGCAAACCAGTTCCTTTCTTTAATAACTACTATTTGGGTGGCCCCACGACCTTGCCGGGTTACCAGACATATTCCCTGGGCGAACAAATTGATGGTTATCCCGTCGGAGGCACACGAGAATTATTGTTTAACGCCAGTTTGTACTTTCCGTTACCAGGTCTGGAAGATAACCATAATTTCCGGATGTCTCTGTTTGCCGCCAGCGGTTGGGTTTATGGGGTGCAGTCTTATCTCGGCGGTGCGAACAGTACGAGTTATTTCCCCAGTCTGGGTGAGATGCGGACAACAGCTGGCGTAGGCTTTCTGTGGATCAGTCCTCTCGGGCCTCTGCGTTTGTCTCTGGCAATTCCTCTGGACAAAAAGCCGGGAGATCTTACCCAACCCCTGCAGTTCACTGTGGGTAATAACTTCTGATGCCCCGGTGAGATGGGTATGATGCGTCAGTTACTTCTGGGTCTGGGTTTGTTGCTGTTTGCCGGGATAGCCTTGGCGGATCCCATGAAAATTGGCTTTGTCGATCTTGATAAAGCCCTGCGCGAGCTTCCGGAAGCGCAGGTTGGCGCGGCGAACCTCAATAAGCAGGTGGAGGCGAAGCAAAAGGAAATAGAAGCAAAGCGCCAACAGATAGATGCTTTTCAGAAATCGCTGGAAAAAGATTTTCCACATTTGAGTAATGCCCAGCGACAGGATCGCGAAGCTCAATTGCAAAGCATGATTCTCAGTCTTCAGCAATTTCAGCGCCAGGCTCAGGATACGCTCAACTATCAACGCAATCAGATCCTCAAGAATATTCAGACCCAACTGGTCAAAGTGGTCAGTCAAATTGGCCGTGCCGGGCATTATACGGTCATTCTCAATGACAAGTCGGTGTTATATGTCAGTGGTGCCATTGATTTAACCGGGCAGGTGGTGGCAGCGATGAACAGCACGATGAGTGCGGCAAAGTCCACAGGTAAAAAATAATGAGGGCAGCCAGCGTACATCGTCTTCAGGATCTGGCACAACACATTGCTGGAGAAGTACGCGGTGATGCGGAATATCTGATTACCGGCATGGCACCTCTGGATACTGCCGAGGCTGGGGATATTACTTTTTTCCAGGCGAGCAGCCTGCGCAGCTGTTTGCAGTCCAGTAAGGCTGGTGCTGTTATCCTCAGTTCTGAATTTGCTGATGATTTTTCTGGGCACTGCATTGTTGTCAAAAACCCCTATGCGGCTTTTGCTAAAACCATGCAGTACCTGTTTCCTGTGGCCCGATCTGAACCGGGTATTCATCACAGCGCTCAACTGGATCGGAATGTACAGATCCATCCTGAGGTACGCATGGATGCTTTCGTCAAGGTGGAGGCGGGGGCACAGATCGCGGCCCGAGTTTGGCTTGAGGCAGGGGTATTTGTGGGCGCTGACGTTCAGATAGGGGCGGGCACCCATGTTTATCCGGGTGCGAAAATCTACTCTGGTTGCCGCATTGGCGAACGGTGTGTTGTCCACGCGGGTGCGGTCATTGGTGCCGATGGTTTTGGGTTTGCGGAAGAAAACGGAAAATATCTGAAAATTCCCCAGATAGGCGGGGTACTGATTGGCAATGATGTGGAGATAGGTGCCAATACCTGTATTGATCGTGGTGTTCTGAACGATACGATCCTTGCCGACGGGGTCAAGATCGATAATCTGGTACAAATCGGCCATAATGTACAAATAGGCGCGCATACCGTTATTGCCGGCCAAACGGGAATAGCAGGCAGTACCCGTATTGGCAGCCATTGCCGGATTGGCGGGCAGGTTGGCATTACCGGCCATGTTGAAATAGCGGATAACTGCGTGATTGCCGGACAAAGTGCTATTACCCATTCGTTACGCAGCCCGGGGGTTTATTCGGGAGTGGTCCCTGCCCATGAAATTACGCGATGGCGGCGCATTGTTGCCCGCTTTGACGGGCTAGATACCTTATTTCGGCGGGTAAAAAATCTGGAAAAAAATTCTGCGCACCAAGCATCAACTGACGGAGAGCCATTTCATGGAGAGTGAACTGAATATTCAGGATATTATGAAGCGATTACCGCATCGCTATCCTTTTTTGCTGGTGGACCGTGTGCTGCATGTGGAAGTAGGGAAATCATTGCGTGCGATCAAAAATGTCACTATAAATGAGCCCTTTTTTCAGGGACATTTTCCGGCTATGCCCGTCATGCCAGGGGTTTTGATTATTGAAGCCCTGGCCCAGGCTGCTGCTCTACTGGCTTTTGTTTCGGAAGATAAATATGGTGAAAATGCTGCTGTGTATTTTGCCGGTATTGATAAAGCCCGCTTCCGCAAACCGGTCACTCCAGGCGATCGCCTGGAACTGCTGGCTAACGTCAGCCGGCGTCGCTCGGGAATGTGGCAAATGGAAACCCAGGCATTGGTGGATGGTCATGAGGTGGCTTCGGCCCTGTTGATGGCGACACTTCGGGAAACCGCTCCATGACTAGGGATATTCACCCTACGGCCATTGTTGATTCAGGTGCTATTGTGGGTGCCGATTGTAAAATTGGTCCTTACGCAGTGATTGGTGCTCACGTCGAGCTGGGCGCTCATTGTCAGATCGGTGCGCATGCGGTACTGGAAGGTCCGACCAGGATAGGCAGCCATAATCATATTTTTCAGTTTGCTTCAGTGGGGACAGCTCCTCAGGATCTAGGTTACCAGGGCGAGCCTACGGCACTGGAAATTGGTTCGCACAATACCTTGCGGGAATTTGTGACGGTGAATCGCGGCACGGTAAAGGGGGGCGGTGTTACGCGGATTGGTAGCCATAATCTGCTCATGGCCTATTGTCATGTGGCGCATGACTGCCGCATCGGCGATCAGGTGGTGATGGCCAATGCGGCGACTCTGGCCGGACATGTCTGCATTGAAGATCATGCCATTCTGGGTGGCCTTTCTGCCGTACATCAATTTGCACGCATAGGTTCACATGCCATTTTGGGTGGGGGTACCATGGCACCTTTGGATATTCCACCTTATATGATGGCTGCCGGGAACCATGCCAGTCTTCATGGTATTAATGTGCGTGGTCTGGCTCGGCGTGGCATTTCCCGCGAGACCATTTTGCAAATCAAACGCGCTTACAGGATTTTGTTCCGTTCCGGGCAACGACTGGATGATGCTATGGAAGAGGTGCGCCAGCGCGGTCTTGATGCCCCGGAAATCGCCCATTTGCTGGACTTCATCCAGAACAGCAAGCGCGGAATTACCCGACCATGAAAAATCTCAAAACAGCCGTGATCGGTGTGGGTCATCTGGGTCGTTTTCATGCCCAGAAATATGCCAATGTGTCCGATCTGCAAGGCATTTATGACGCCAATCCCGATCGTGCTGCTGAAGTGGCCCGGGAACTGGGCTGTCGGGCTTTTGCCAGTATTCCTGAGCTGCTGGCTTCAGTAGAAGCCATATCCATAGCGACCCCAACTTCAACCCATCATGAGGTTGCTGAAGAAGCACTGCGTGCGGGAGTGCATTGC
This sequence comes from Acidithiobacillus sp. HP-11, assembly GCF_015100075.1. NCBI lineage: Bacteria > Pseudomonadati > Pseudomonadota > Acidithiobacillia > Acidithiobacillales > Acidithiobacillaceae > Acidithiobacillus > Acidithiobacillus sp. HP-11. Next base: position 6,141 of record NZ_JACKYY010000005.1, on the reverse strand, counting down.
CTGGTTGAAAAGCCGTTCACGCTGGATATTCCGGAAGCAGACGCCCTGATTGCCCTGGCTCAGGAACGTCAACTGGTTCTGGCTGTGGGGCATATCAAAAGAGTGCATCCAGCCATTCGCTATTTGCGTCAGGCGGGTTATGGCGCCCCGCGTTACCTGGAGGCAGAGCGTCTGGCACCGTTCAAGCCCCGTTCTCTGGATATTGATGTCATCATGGATCTCATGATTCATGATCTTGATCTGACTTTATTGTTGACCGAGGCCGAACCTGTTGATGTGCGCGCGGTAGGCGTTGCTGCGGTGACCGACAAGGCCGACATGGCCAATGCCTGGATTACTCTCAGTAACGGTACCGTGGCGAACCTTGCGGCCTCCCGGGTGGTTCGCGAACCGGCCCGGCGCTTGCGGATTTTCTGGCAGGACCGTTACGCTTCTGTGGATTTTATCCAGAATACCCTGCACATTTACCATCGCGGAGAAGGCGCCGTGCCAGGTATTCCCGGTGTTCGGGATGAAGCCGTCAATTTGGCTAAAACCGATGCCCTGGCCGCAGAAATTGAAGATTTTCTGGGTGCGGTGCTGCGTCAATCTCCGGTATTTTGTGATGGTATGGCGGGTCGCCGGGTATTGGCGGCAGCACTGCAAGTACGCAAGGCGGTGGATGGTTTTCTTTCCCGATGAGGGATGGGCCAGACCCAGTGAATGAATTTCTAAACAGGATATCAATACATGAGTTATAGTACAGCCATTCCCATGGTCGATTTGCGCGCGCATTTTCAGCCACTGCGTGAAGAAATTCTTGCCGGATTGGGAAAAATTCTGGATCAGGCGGGTTTTATTCTCGGTGAACACGGTCGTGCTCTGGAACAGGATGTGGCCCAACTTTGTGGCGTAGCCCATGGGGTAGGCTGTGCGTCGGGAACAGATGCATTGTTGCTGGCTCTGCGTGCTTTGGGGATTGGGCCGGGGGATGAAGTCATTGTGCCTACCTTCACCTTTATTGCTACGGCAGAAGCGGTCCTTTACGTGGGGGCAAAGCCGGTCTTTGTAGACGTGGACCCGCAAAATTATGTGCTGACCGCGTCACTTGTTGAAGCGGCCATCACCGACCGCACAAAAGCCATTATTCCAGTGCATCTTTATGGCCTGCCTGCCGATATGCCCGCTATCATGTCTTTGGCGCAACAGTATCATCTGAAGGTCATTGAAGATTGTGCCCAGGCTATCGGGGCCAGTATTCATGGGCGTGCGGTGGGAAGCTTTGGTGATATCGGCTGTTTTTCCTTTTTCCCCAGCAAAAATCTTGGCGGTGCTGGTGATGGCGGCATGGTGGTGACCAATGATCCGGAACTGGAAAAACAATTACGGGGCTTGCGCAATCATGGTTCATGGCAGACTTATCATCATGATGTGTTGGGTTATAACAGTCGTCTGGATGAAATGCAGGCATTGATTTTGCGCACGGAATTTCCGCATCTTTCTACTTTTAATGCGGGTCGTCAGCAGGCGGCTGCCTGGTATGCCGAGCATCTGGCGGGCCTGGATCTGCAGTTACCCCATGCACCAGAAGCTTATCAGCATGTATACCACCAATATACGATTCAGCTGGAAGGTCGGGATGCGGTAAAAGCCGCCTTGCAGGCTGAGCAGATTGCCAGCGCCATTTACTACCCCATTCCCGGCCATCGCCAGAAAATGTTTGGTGATCAGCCTCAAGGCCATTGTCCGGTAGCGGACAATCTGGCCGAGCGGGTTTTGTCCTTGCCCATGTTTCCCGAGCTGCAAGAGGCGCAGGTTGCCCGGGTGGCAGAGGTGATTCGCCGCACGCTGAAGGATTAAAGCGTTGGGCAAGGTGTTTATCCTTGCTGTAGAGCGTTCCGGAGAAAATCTCGGACTGGAAATCATGGAAAATGCGACTGCTGCTGGTCTGGATTTACATTGGTCAGGAGTAGTGGGTTCACGTTTGCAGGCCGCCGGCGTTGAAAATATTGCCGACGGGGAACCACTTGCCATCATCGGTCTGGTTGAGGTTCTGCGCCATTATGGGGCGCTACGCCGACTGTATCATCAGGTTGTATCGCATCTGAAAAAAGAAAGGCCCACTTGTGTCATTCTGATTGATCACCCAGCATTCAATATGCGCATTGCCAAAGCTGCCAAGGCACTGGGCATTCGCGTTCTTTATGTGGTGGGGCCGCAGATTTGGGCCTGGCGCGGGCAGCGCATTCATCAAATCAAGCAGATTGTTGATCAAATGCTGGTGCTTTTTCCCTTCGAAGTGCCCATTTATGCCGAAGCCGGTGTTCCGGTGCAGGTTCTGGCCCATCCTTTGCTGGCACAGACTACTGCTGCACCCGATCGTTTGACTGCTCGGGCGGCTCTGGGGCTCGCGGCGGAGGATCAGGTGCTCGCCTTGCTGCCCGGCAGCCGGCGTGGTGAGCTGGAAAAACTTTCCCGCCGTTATGCGCAAACCGCAAGTTTGCTGCGCGAGCAGATGCCCCGGTTGAAAATTGTCGTGGCTCTGGCTCGTGATGAACTGGCGTCGGCCTGGAAGCGTCAGTGGGAACATGGAGCAGGCCCCTGTGATGCTCTGGTGGTTATTGCCCAAACCCGCACGGTACTGTCAGCCGCCAATGTGGTACTGGTGGCTTCCGGAACGGCGACCCTGGAAACCGCACTGATGGAACGTCCGGCGGTAGTGGTTTATGCCCTGAATGCGCTGACCTACGCTTTTGCGCGGCGCCTGGTTAAAACCCCTTTTGTGGCCATGCCCAATATTTTACTCAAGGAGTCTGTTTATCCGGAGTTTTTGCAGGATGCCTTTAAACCCGGACAAGTCGCTGCAGCTCTGTTACCCTTGTTTACCGATGCCGGTCATAAACAAGTTCAGCGCCTGAAGCAGATACGTGACTTGTTGCAGGGGGATTCCGCAGAGGCGTTGCAACAGGTTTTGCGGAAAATGCTTTTATGACTGGTAAATCCAAAAATGGCCAGTGGCATGAATAATTGAGAATGAGTACAGCCAGAAGATCTCCGGTTTTGGAACACTGGGGCCCCTCGTGCGCGGGTGTGGATGAAGCCGGTCGTGGTCCACTGGCCGGTCCGGTCATTGCGGCGGCGGTGATTTTGCGTGAACCTCTGTACGGCCTGAACGACTCCAAGAAAATGACCGCCAAGGCCCGCCTGCAATGGGCTGTCAGAATTCGGCAGGAGGCGCGGGCCTGGTCGTTGAGCTGGGCGGCAGTGTGGGAAATTGAGCGCTACAATATTTTACAGGCCTCTTTACTAGCCATGTCCCGGGCTATTGCTGCTCTGCCAGTGCGTCCTGAGCGTATAGCTGTGGATGGTAACCAGTCACCGCCGTGCTGGCAGGTTGAGACTCTGGTGGGCGGTGATGGTCGGGTAGATGCTATTGCAGCGGCCAGTATTCTCGCCAAGGTGGCGAGAGATCAGACCATGCAGGTATTGGATGCTTATTATCCGCATTATGGCTTGGCCCGGCACATGGGTTATGGAACCGCAGTCCATATGCAGGCATTACAGCGATATGGACCTTGTCCGCTGCATCGACGTGGTTTTGGTCCGGTGGATCAAGCCTGGGAGGCAAAGCAGTGAGTGAACCGACTTTTGTCCATCTTCATGTGCATTCCGAATATTCGCTGGAGGATGGCATTATTCCGGTCAAGGCGCTGGCCAAGCGCTGTGCCGAAAAAAATATGCCGGCAGTGGCGATTACGGATCACGGTAATCTTTTTGCTCTGGTGAAGTTTTATAACGCCGCCCGCAGTCAGGGCGTGAAACCACTGATCGGGAGTGAAATCTGGGTCCACGATGAGGGCGATGCAGACCGCCCCGCCAGCCTGATCTTGTTGTGCATGAACAAAACCGGTTACGCCAATCTCAGCCGTCTGTTGAGTCGCGCCTATCTGGAGGGACATCAGCAGGGCCGCCCGCAAATTGCCGCCGAATGGTTGCAGCAGGCCAGTGATGGATTAATTGCCCTTTCCGCAGCGGGGCAGGGTGAAATCGGTCGGGCTTTGCTGCGCCGCGATCATGCGCAGGCTGAACTGTTGGCAAAACGCTATGCAGACTGGTTTCCCGAACGCTTTTATCTGGAACTGCAACGGAATGGCGAAAAAGATCAGGAAAGTCTGCTGCAAGCAACCCTCGGGCTGGCCGAAAAGCTGGATTTGCCGGTGGTGGCTACCAATAATGCCCATTTTCTGGATGCCGCCGATTTTGCCGCTTTTGATGCCCGTCAATGCATTTCTGCAGGGCTGACCCTGGATGATCCACGTCGGCCGCGACGATTTACCGCCGAACACCGTTTACCGGATCCAGAGGAAATGCGGACACTTTTTGCGGATTTACCCGAAGCTTGTGACAACACGGTAGAAATTGCCAAACGCTGTAATCTGGAGTTGGTGCTGGGCCAATACGCCTTGCCGGATTATCCCATTCCTGAGGGTCAGTCTGTGGATGAATATCTGCATGAAGCGGCTCAGAAAGGGTTGCAGGCGCGTCTGAATGCCTTGGGGATTCGGGCTGAAGGCAGCTTGCCTTACCATGAACGCCTGCTGCGTGAAGTGGGGGTGATCCAGCAAATGGGTTTCCCCGGTTATTTTCTGATTGTGGCGGATTTTATCCAATGGGCCAAGAATAACGGGGTTCCAGTCGGACCCGGACGTGGTTCGGGCGCCGGTTCTCTGGTGGCCTATGCCCTGGGGATTACCGACCTCGATCCGATCAGCAATGGCCTGCTTTTTGAACGCTTTCTGAATCCTGAACGGGTTTCCATGCCCGATTTTGACGTGGATTTCTGTATGGATCAGCGCGACCGGGTCATTCAGTATGTCGCTGAAAAATATGGCCGCGAACGGGTTGGTCAGATCATTACCTTTGGAACCATGAAGGCGCGGGCGGTAGTCCGGGACGTTGGCCGGGTGCTGGGACTGCCCTACGGGTTTGTGGATCAGCTCGCCAAGCTGGTGCCCGGTGATTTGGGCATGACCCTGGCCAAAGCCCTGGAAGAGTCCGAAGAGTTGCGGCGCCGCCAGACCGAAGAAGACGATGTGCGTGATCTTCTGGATATTGCCTTACGTCTGGAGGGATTGCCTCGCCATGCTTCCACCCATGCGGGGGGGGTTGTCATTTCTCCAGAGCCGCTGGCGGATCGTTTGCCGCTATTTACGGACAGTTCCGGTGGCGGTGGTAATGTGACCCAGCTGGACAAGGATGATGTCGAAAAAATGGGTCTGGTAAAATTCGACTTTTTGGGTTTGCGCACTCTGACCATTATTGACATGGCGGTGAAACTGATTAATGCCGCTGCCATCACGGAGGGCGTTGCGCCTCTCGATATTCAGCAACTCCCACTTGATGATCCAGAGACTTTTGCTCTGCTGAAATCCACGGAAACCGTGGCCGTGTTTCAGCTGGAATCATCGGGCATGCGTGATCTGGTGCGGCGGCTGCAACCCGATACTTTTGAGGATATTGTCGCCCTGGTCGCCCTGTTTCGTCCTGGTCCTTTGCAGTCGGGCATGGTGGACGACTTTATTGCCCGCAAGCATGGCAAGGCCCAGGTCAGTTATTTGCACGCCAATCTCGAACCCATCCTCAAGGAAACCTACGGCGTCATTGTTTATCAGGAGCAGGTCATGCAATCGGCGCAGGTTCTGGCGGGCTATTCCCTGGGGGGTGCCGATTTGCTGCGCCGCGCCATGGGCAAGAAAAAACCCGAAGAAATGGCCAAACAACGCAGTATTTTTCTGGAGGGCGCCCATAAAAATGGCCTGCAACCCGATCAGGCAGGAGCCATTTTTGACCTGATGGAAAAATTTGCGGAATATGGTTTCAACAAATCCCATTCTGCCGCCTACGCTCTGGTTTCCTATCAGACAGCTTATCTCAAGGCCCATTATCCCCAGTTTTTCATGGCGGCAGTACTGACTGCGGATATGGACCATACCGACAAGGTCGTGGCGATGATTACCGAATGTCAGCGCATGGGACTGCGCATTGCCCCGCCCAGCGTGCAATGAGATAAGCTGTCTGATAGGAAACCAGAGCGTAGGCGGCAGAATGGGATTTGTTGAAACCATATTCCGCAAATTTTTCCATCAGGTCAAAAATGGCTCC
>NZ_JACKYY010000109.1:0-1295 GCF_015100075.1 Acidithiobacillus sp. HP-11 | reverse complement strand
CGGCGGAACCAACCCCAACGCCAAGGTAAACAGCTTGTCTTCGTCCATCATTAACCTTCCCTAGATCAGCAATGCCCTAAGACTACCGTACCCTCGTATCCACTCCAAGTAGCGAGGAGCCAGTTGCTGGCAATGGCTGATCGCTATGAGCGCTTCGGGAAACGTTTGGAAATCGCTGCTTCTACTCAAGGATCTGTAGTTCGCAAAGCCTTTTTCTCTCTCGCCCAGCAAATTGAGGCATTTGTAGAAGAAACCCGAAAAGAGCTGCGCAATTGGGTGAATGAGTCTCTGGATTTGATGAATCGTCAATTAGAGCTTTTTGCTGCTCAGTCGAAAGAGAAAATGGCCGCACTGGAAGCTATTGTAGATTCATCTACCAATATCCAGCCACGTATTCAGTCTCTCAGTCAACAAAGACAAGGTAAGGAATCAAATCTCACAATGTTGAATGAAACTTATGCAGCATTGTGTGATTTGATGGATATAGTTCCGGATTTTGGTTTACGGAAAAACTCCAACGAAGAGTTTTCTATATAGGGGTCTCTGTTATAGATGGCCGGACAATGTTTATGCTGAAAACACTGCTACTCCTATTTTTATTAGTCGGATTGTTTCTAGCTTATCGTGCGCTGGTTAAAAATCGTAAGATGTTCCGGGAGATGAACGCCAAAGCTGATTTGCAGTCTGCCCTGTTGGAAGTGGATAGGCTTCTGGGTGATTCTTTGACCAAAGACATTTCGTCAACTATGCGACAGATGGCTGACATCCTTGCTAAACGTCTGGATGCTTCTCTGGTCTGGATTGGTGTGCAGAAAACAATAGATAACGCTGTAAGCGTCATGTCTTTGGCGGGATCACATAGAGAGGTCGCTGTTAGCTTGACGATTCCTCTTGATGCAGATGGTTCTGTACGGAAAACATTGGATAGCGGGTGCGTCCAGCGTCTGTCGCTTAAGGGAGATGCTTCCTATAAACATTGGCCAATTGCTGATGATGCCACCTTTCATGTGAGTCTGAGTGTGCCATACCGTAGTCTGGATGGTGAAAAGGGTGTTATTGTTTTCTTTCTGGCTCCTCGCTACTTGGAGTGGATACGAGGGTACGGTAGTCTTAGGGCATTGCTGATCTAGGGAAGGTTAATGATGGACGAAGACAAGCTGTTTACCTTGGCGTTGGGGTTGGTTCCGCCGTGGATGGTGGACGATGTGACTTTCAAGCTGGAGGAGAAGCGGTTGGACCTGCATATCAACTTTCCCAAGGGAAGTCGGCTTGCTTGCCCTGTCTGCGGTCAGGAC
>NZ_JACKYY010000112.1:0-1009 GCF_015100075.1 Acidithiobacillus sp. HP-11 | reverse complement strand
CGCCAAGGTAAACAGCTTGTCTTCGTCCATCATTAACCTTCCCTAGATCAGCAATGCCCTAAGACTACCGTACCCTCGTATCCACTCCAAGTAGCGAGGAGCCTCTTGGATTTGTTGAGCATGTAAGTGAAATGAGCTCTATTTCCATGGTGCCAGAATAGAATTTGTGCTCACCCTGAGTAATTAGAGTTACCGAAATATTTTGAGTTGTCATATTGATGTAGTTCATAGTGGCAATGGGTGATTGTAAAGATACCTAATGTATAAGTAACCGGCCTGCGCGGCTTTTTGCGCAGGTCGCCTCGAACGTAGTGTTAGACCTTGCCACCTTGGATTGCTTGGGAACGAACACGAGCACCGACAGTGGCTTCAATGACTTTGTCACGGAGAATCTCGACTTTGTCTTGCCTGGAAATCGGGATATCGAGCTTGCGTGCAATTAACTCAACAGACTTCCGGGTAGAAAAATTCGCATCAAGAAACTGCTGAGCATCTTCGCGGCTTGGGAAGTTGGTAAGTTTTTCGATTACGTTTGCCAGATCGACTTCCTGAATTGGCGTGATTGCATCATCCTTGTTACGCTTGCGGGTAAGACGAATTTCGATGCTGTACGATTCGTCTCCAAGCTTGGAGAGGTCATCTTCACTTAACCGCTCGACGGCATCAACGAGGCGCCGCAAGACGTTGGGGAATTGGAGTTTGTGGCTATTCATCTGTTTCGTTCCTCACAGCACAGACTCGAATTCATCAACGAACGTTTCGATCTCGCCGACTACATTGGAGTGGGTGCTGTTCGAGCTATGCTCGAAAGTGGTGTACGGGCGCGTTACAACTGGCTTGAATGAGGTGGCGTACTGTTGCTACAAAGGGTTTCCGACTCAAAGAGCAACATAAGGAGTACGCCGTGGAAAAGAATACCGTAATAGCAGGTGGGATGGGAGAGTTGGGTCTGGGCATTGAAGGGATACTTCGACGCGCGGCACGCTCTCTGATTGAGCAGGCCATAGAG
>NZ_JACKYY010000105.1:0-1451 GCF_015100075.1 Acidithiobacillus sp. HP-11 | reverse complement strand
GGGGGAGGGAATGGATTTCATAATGATGCTCCCATAAAAAAGACCAAAGGCGTACCAGCAAAAAGCATTCCTACAAGATTTCAGCCGGTTTTCATTCGGTCGAGCCCTACTGTACTGTAGTCAGTCCACTACAGTGGGACGCTGACTTATTCCATCTGGTTAATTTTTAAGCATTTGTGTTGTCGCTCTTCAGTCAGGTTGAGAATCTACCCGGAATAATAGCCACTGTCAGACGATCATTGGCCGCATGTGCCGCACAGCAGGGCAACTGGGAATGGGCGTCAGACAATACGCTCAATCAGCATTTTTATTGGAATGCGGCATGTTATAGTAAACGACACTACCTGCAGCGCTTGCCGCCATTAACGGCAAGCAGCCACTGATCATCATGGCGGTGCCGCAAGCGATTATTATACGCAGGATAAAACCCAGCAGGCTTTGCAGTTTCTCTAACGTCCAGTGACCGTCTGGCCGTGTTTTTTGCGTCATGATTCGATCCTTCGTGGAGGTAGGTTTGGCTGTAAATCTTGGGCACGCATTCTGCATTAGATATTCCACATGGTGGTTGAAAAATCAAACCACAGTACTGGCATCATCAGTTCCAAAGAAAGAACAGTGGAGAACAATACCCGTTCAGGACATTGAAAAATTGGAACAAAAAATGAAATATCAACATATAGCAGTGACCACAGCAGATCGTAATTGACGCCTTATGGCCTGCCAGTCCGCATCCTCTTTGGTCCTTACAGTCAGGATCTACGAGAATCATGGCCAGATGAAAGCCTCAGATGTTGGCTATAATGCAGTATGAGCAAATTTCTACGGACTATTGTCTGATAGAGAAATCCTTGAACAGGAGGTTACGATGTCTGGAACGGATATAAAAACTGCAAATCCTGCCGCTTCGTGGGTCCGGGCAGTCTTACTTTTGACAGCAGTGATGGCATTAGCCGGTTGTGCCAACATGAGCCCAACGGGCCAGCGTGCCCTGAGTGGCGGTGCTATTGGTGCTGCTGGCGGTGCGGTTTTGGGAACAGTCGCTGCGGGCAATCCTGCCGTCGGTGCTGCGGTAGGTGGTGCGGTGGGTGCGGGGGTAGGTGCTGCTCTCCCCCAAATAGAAAACAGCCTGAACGGTAATTAACCCGTTACTGCACTGAGTGTTAGGGCACCCGACTTATTTCCAGGGAGCTTGCATGCGGGTTATCAGTAACAATGTACGCACGGAAGCACATTACCCATCCGGCCCATTAAGATTTTTCGAGAGATATTTATGAATCTGAAGTTTCACCGATTTTCATGAGGAATAAGTCGCCGCATGCTACGCCACCATACGCATGAGCATCTGAGTGAATGATTTATGAGGGGGTTGGCAGAGATGGGGCCAAAGTCCCAGAAAATGGCTGGAGAGAGCTTCATCTGTAATCAGTTTGCGGACCTGTCTCTTATACACA
>NZ_JACKYY010000108.1:0-1303 GCF_015100075.1 Acidithiobacillus sp. HP-11 | reverse complement strand
GCAATATCATCCGTGCCCGTAATAACAAGCGGACACTGCTTAATCGGGAGGCGACTATACGGGACAACTCGGACCGCTCTTCGCTGGTTAAAGTGACTGTGGGCGCAACTCGCAAGGCTCGACTCCATTCATGCCCTCAACATGGAGCTATTTTATCATCATAAACCTTAAGTTTCACCAAGAATGCAACACTACACTAGTTATCAAACACTATCTGCAGCACTTCCAGCCAAGCCATATGCTTACGCCCCGTATGGTCCTGCAGCCAATAGTGCGGCCGTCCCTCCGCCCTTGGCTTTAGCGAAACCCAAAAACCAGGAACACCTACATGTACAGGTTATCCTTAAGGGTCAGAAGGATTGACTCTTTGAGAGTATCCTAGTTCAGTTCGTGTAATCTTCAATATCCTTCTCCCCGCCATTCGTATTTCGGAAAAATTTTACGACAAAGCGGCTATACTCGGAGAGATAGGCAATAATTCAAGCCTGTAGGACATTTTTAACCTCCTGATGTGGCTAATGTGATACTGGATTCGCCGTTTCCAGGCGCTGATGTATGCTTCAGACCATCCTGCCCGCATGGTGACTTAAAACTGCATACCCAAGCCCACATCGCCGCGAAGAATATTCGGCGCGCCTCGCTGTGTAAAATCATCATCATGTAATCCGACGTACAGGGAGACATTGGCCATTAGGGGATAATAGGCGTTCACCCCCATTTGTAGAAGGTCTGAAGTGCGATTGAACGTGGTTGGTGCGAATCCAGAGAGATGCTGGGTTTCCGAAATACCGCCAAGGTATCCGACATATCCGGTGAAATTGACGCCTGGCAGAGATGCTGCCGCATAAAGACCACCACCCAGACCGTTGGTGCTCAGCGAAGAGTGGTAACCATAATAGCCATTGGACTGCGCAAAGCGGTTATACTCATACCCGACATAAGGCCCGACAGCCAGGATATTGCTGGCGTTGAAAAGATAGCCGAGCTTGAGCCCAATGGTGTTGGTATTGCCACCGGTGTAACCCTGGTAGGTAGCCCCGAACTCATGGCGGTATTTCGCCGTGCCGAACAATCCACCATTGTAAAGGCTGGCCCGTAGGCCGAGTCCACCGTTGGTGTTCCCATACCGATTGGTGGCCCCTTGTACATTGCCGGAAACACCAACCTGATTCATGACGCCATATACGGACGCTTCTGCGCCCAGGGGTAATGCCAGTGCGAGGGTCAATGCGGTAAGCCATGTTTTTTTCTGAATCATCGGAACACTCCTGTTGGTTGAGTCAAAAAACTCAACCAACAGGAG
>NZ_JACKYY010000009.1:0-73057 GCF_015100075.1 Acidithiobacillus sp. HP-11 | reverse complement strand
CATGGGCTCGGAGATGTGTATAAGAGACAGAATGAGGGATAGCCGTGAAGAGCACTGTGCATGATTCTTTAAGTGCCGCTTGTCTGCATCCCCTGCAGGGTTTCGACCAGTAACTGATCCGCCGAGTCGACACGGATGAAGCCGAGGCGTGGATATTCCAGATCACGAATCACGAAAATGGTGACGGTCAGCGCGGCGGAAAAAATGATGACCTGTAGCCAGGGGATGCGCTTGTGTTCGGTCATGCCATAGCCTGCCAGCAGGGCAGAAATCCAGGATAGTGCGAAAAGCAGGAAGTCAATAATCTTTGGTGGATGACTTCGGGTGGCGGCAATGCGGGTGGTGGTAATATCAAACATGGCATTCAGTGCACGACTGACCAGGCTTAATATGGCTGTATTGCCGGTGTGTTGGGCCGCGAGGATCGCTTCTGTCCAGATTTGCTGCTGTAATTGAACGCTACGTTGATAGGCGTCCAGAGCTGCAGGGGTGTTGTTACCTATATGCTGATATGTTTCCAGGCGGGCTTGCAGGTATTTTTGCATTTTTTGGCGGAGAGCCATCTGTTGTGCTGCTGGCAATAAATCCAGCCGCAGATAGGCGGTGCCGACCGCATTGGCTTCTTCGGTAATTAAATCGCGGCGGTGTTCAAAGCGTTCGGCGGCACCTGAAAAGGAAAACGCCAACAGTAATCCCAAAAGCCCGAATACGGCTCCGTTCAGTGCCCCGGAACCCCCGTCGGCCCGACTACTTTTGCCGAGTTGGAAGCCTACAAAAACACATAAAATCAAACCAATAAACAATACCGCCGAGTACACCCAGGGATTAAAAATTGACGGATTCATAAAGTCCTTTGGAAACGTATGGAGAGTCCTGATTAACTTGGGAATAGTTTGCCCCATGCGGTGCTTTTTCGCTAGAATCCAGGCAGCAAAAATGAACAGTTGATCCGAAAGCTCCGAAAGGTTACTTGTTCAATAAACGCATTATCTGACAGAGGCAGGCAATTCATGAAAATTCTGGTAGTGGGTGGTGCGGGTTATATTGGCAGCCATATGGTAAAACGCCTGCTTCAGAGTGGGGCAGAGGTGGTGACTCTGGATAATCTTTCCGGTGGTTATCGTGATGCAATTTGTGGTGGCGCATTTGTTTATGGAGATATTGCGGATACCCGGTTGCTGAATCGGATTTTCTCAACGCATTCATTTGCTGCAGTCATGCACTTTGCTTCTTATATTCAGGTGGGAGAATCCGTGCAGGAGCCTTCCAAATATTATCAGAACAATGTCAGTAATACACTGAATCTTCTGGATGTGATGGTTGCATTTGATGTCAAAAAATTTATTTTTTCATCTACAGCAGCGATTTTTGGTGAACCTCAATATACGCCCATTGATGAAAATCATCCCAAAGATCCCATCAATCCCTATGGACGAAGCAAGTGGATGGTGGAGCAGGCGCTGTCTGACTACGATCGCGCTTATGGCCTCAAAGCTGCTTGTTTGCGCTATTTCAATGCGGCAGGGGCGGACCCTGATGGGGAGCTGGGTGAGCGCCATGATCCGGAGACGCATCTGATTCCGCTGGTATTACAGGCCGCTTCCGGGCGACGAACCCAGATCCGCGTGTTCGGGCGTGATTATGAGACACCCGATGGGACCTGTATTCGTGACTATATTCATGTGACTGACCTGGCTGAAGCACATTGGCTGGCACTGGAACATCTTCTCGCCGGAGGCGATAGTTGCGCTTTTAATCTTGGCAATGGTAATGGTTTTTCGGTTCAGGAAGTCATTGATGTTGCCCGGCAGGTGACGGGCAAGCCCATTGCTTGTGAAGATGAAGCTCGACGTGCAGGGGACCCCGCCCGCCTGGTAGCGGACTCACGCAAAATCCGTGAACAGTTGGGGTGGCAGCCCCGCTATGCGGATCTGGCCACCATCATCGCCGATGCCTGGCGTTGGGAGACCCGCTAAGGGTTCGTTCCGTGCCAAGGCAATCAGGCGCGAGGCACTCATGTGCATGGCACTCAGGCAGCAGGGATGCAGCCCCGGGCGCCGACACTGCCCGCCAGTTTCTGGATGAACTCCGGCGTGTGGTGCACGTCAATTCCGTGCTTCATCTCCATTTCCAGCCCTTTGGCCGTTTTAATGCAGTATAACAGGGCTGGGGTGGCCGTTTCTCCGGTCTGATGCAGCAGTTGGGTATTGGCCTTGACTGCCGCCTCGTCGACCGCAGGAATATGACTCAGGGGTTTGGTGCTGCCTTCTTCGGTATGCAAATCAAAGCCTTTTTCGTTATTGGCCCAGGCTTCGGCAGGATTTTTTGCAGCGAGAATGGTTGCCGCCTTGGCCGGGCTGGAAGGCTTGAGGAAGCCGACAGGAACTACTTTTACCCGGACTTTGCCTTCGGCTACCGGTTGTTGCAGCGATTCCCAGAGCAGATGACAGAAAATACAGTTGGGATCCATGAACACGACCATCAGCGGTCCCGAATGTCCTATGGTAAAACCCGGTGCTGCCAAGGCTGCGGGCGCAATTTTTTCGGCAGGTACTTTGGCGGGTTGAGGCAGGTACTTGTCTGCATAATGTCCGGTGATGTTTTCCTGCTGGGCATTTACTACCGGACCCAATAACAGATATTTGTCGGACAGCATCCATAGTATGCCCTGTTGGTGCTGGTCAGTTTCAACGACAATACCCGTCAGGCTGTGGACGGGACCGGGAAAGACTTTAGTGACATGGATTTTATTATGGAAATTTTGCTGGACCAGGTGTTCCGCCGGTTTCAGATTGGAGGTGGTGACGCTGGCGCAGCCTGCAAGCAAGAAGCCTCCTGTGAGTAATGCCAGGTTGCGAAACTGTCTGTTTAACGTCATTTCTTATCATCCTCAGGCTGATTTGTTGAACATAATGTCACCATCCTAGCAAATACCCTTATCTGTCGCATCCCGATCCGTCAGAACTGATCAATCAGCGTTACTAAGGCAGAGTGCGTTGTTGCAGGGTATGAAATGGCTACCGGGGACCGGATCAAAATAAAAAAATGGCACTCATCCACAGACCAATGCCTCCGGCAGCACTGATCCCCGCTATGGCAAACAACCACTTACGTCTGGTCAGCGCGGTTATGGAAGCCAATGATATGGCAATTTGCAGAAAAATCATGGCAATTTCCAGATCATTATGGGGGCGGTTGAGATGCGCCGACTCCCGGTTGGCCGCTTCAGATTTTTGCTCCATTTCCGTGGCGCTTTGCTGAATGCTGACTTTCTGTTGTTCATATTTTGCAATTTTTTCTTTAAAGCCGACGGCTTTGTCAGGGGCAAGAATAATGGCCAGCTCCATCATGTGCAGCTTGGTGCTGACGGCCTGATAGTAATTCCACTGGTCGGCAGCCTTGGCCTTTTCCAAAACGGCTTCATTTTTTTGGAGTAGTACCTCATTCATCAAGTGGGTCCCCTGATAACTGACAATGGCGCCAAATGCCGCGAGGATAGCGGTAAATATGGCGACCCACTGACTCAGGCTGTGGCGTTCTCCGCCATGGCCTCCGGCAGCATGATGAACCATTTCTTCGTGGGGTGGGTGGCTATGCAGTCCATGTCCGCTCATGACTTCTCCAGCTTGGTCAATCGTTGATTTGCGGCTATGCTCATGAGATTGCCGGTTCAGGTCAAGTGCTTTGTGGTCTTTCCCGGAAATGCATTCAGGAGGGTTATTGATGGCCATGCAAATACCAGCTCCCCAGGGAGAGCAACCAGACGCTACTACGCCCGGAATGGCCGTGCTTGCGGGTGGTTGCTTCTGGTGTACCGAAGCTGTTTACCTTGCTCTGGAAGGGGTCACCCGGGTGGTTTCGGGTTATGCCGGAGGAGCCCGGGAAACAGCCAATTATCGGGCGGTCTGTAGTGGTACGACCGGTCATGCCGAGGCGGTGCAGATTCATTTTGATCCGGCGCGTTTGTCATTTGGCCGGCTGTTGCAGGTTTTTTTCGCCGTGGCCCATGACCCCACCCAACGCAATCGCCAGGGGAATGATGTGGGGACGCAGTATCGTTCGGCTATTTTTGCCGTAAATGCTGCACAACGGCAGATGGCTAACGATTATATTGCAGAACTCAATGCGACAGGATTATTCGGGCAACCCATTGTAACTGAAGTAACTATTCTGGAAAACTTTTATTCTGCGGAGGACTATCATCAGGATTATGCTCGCCGTAATCCTGATCAACCTTATATCTGCGCGGTTGCTTTGCCCAAGGTGGAAAAATTGCGGCATACTTTTCCACAGTATTTACAGACCAAGGAGTCTTAGGAAATGCCCACTTCATCTGCAGGATATGACTTGACCCCCATTGATGCCAATACTCGTGCCGAAATGGCTAAAGATTTACCCGCAGAGGTGCGCCACGTATTATTTGAGCATGGTACGGAACCGCCGTTTTGTGGAGGCCTGCTCCATGAAAAGGAGGCCGGTAACTACGTGTGTGCGCTTTGTAGTCTGCCCTTGTTTCGCTCGGCCAACAAATTTGAGTCAGGAACCGGCTGGCCCAGCTTTTGGGAGCCTTTCGCCCCAGATCATATCCGTGAATTGACTGACACCAGCTATGGCCGGGTGCGTACGGAAATCCGCTGCGCCCGCTGCGACAGCCATCTGGGGCATGTGTTTCCGGATGGGCCTGAACCCACTGGCCTGCGTTATTGCCTCAATTCCGCTGCCCTCCGGTTCGAACCCGAGGCAGGATGAGTCCGAGAACAACAGGCAAGGGATATTGGAGCAAAAAGCTTCCTGTCTAACTGTCGTTTTCAGGATGAATGAGTGCCTGGTTTTCGGGAAGTTTGTCGTGCGTGGCCGCAAAGTTGTCGGCCATTTTCTTTCTGAGTCGGGTGATTTCTTCGGGGCTATGTTCGCGAGAAATGCAGGCATGGTAGGCTTGATGTGCCGTTGCGAGTGCGGAGTCCGCGAGACCGTGGGCATCCAGATATTTTCCCAAACGACAATTATGCGCGTCATCCAGGCTGGGAAGCTTGCCCAGAATCGCGGGCGCAATCTGATACAGGCTGTCGAATTGCAAATGCGAGGCGTAAGCACCCAACAGGGTTTTAGGCTGATTGTTTTGTGGCTCTGGCGTCCAGGCCTGAAGCCAGGGTAGCAATGATTCTTCGGGCATGGGCCGCGCAATGGCGTAGCCCTGAACGCAGTCCACACCGAGAACGGCCAGAGCGTCCAGGGTTTCCGGCGTTTCCGCCCCCTCGACCACATAACGCGAACCCATGGACAAGGCCAACGCGGCAACACTGCCGACAAAAATCAGATCTCCGGGTTGCTCGGGAATCCCCCGGACCAGACACTGGTCGAGTTTGACTTCATCAACGGCAATTTCTTTCAGGCGCAACAGCGAGGCGTAGGCGCTACCCACATCATCCAGGGCAACACGAACCCCCAGTGAACGAATGGTGGCGATTTTTTCCTGAGCCAGTTGCAGGGACAGAAAATCGCCATTTTCGAGAATCTCCAGGGTTAATTGTTCCGGTGCCAGCGTACAGTCGGCCAGAACCGCCTGTAGTTCTGGCAGAAAATTGTCTGCAAAGAGGGCGTCCGGAGGGATGTTAACGGCTACTTCCAAAGGAAATCCGGCAATATGAAGCTGTTGTGCTGTCCGCGTGGCAATACGCAGTATTCTGCTGGTGAGCATTTGCGCTGCTCTGCTGTCCAGATGGGGAATAAACGTATCGGGAAGAATAATCTCAGTGCCTTGCCGCAGGCGGGCGAGGGCTTCAATGCCAATGATGCGACCTGTTGCCAGATGCAGAATCGGTTGGTAATAGGCAATCAGGCCCTCATCCTGCTGAAGCAGCGTCAAATACGGCAGATTGCTTTCTCCAGAAAACACTTCTTCTCCCTGGAAACTGGCCCAAAAATGGCTACGTTCTGCTTTATTGGCTTTGGCGACATAAAGCGCCTGATCAGCATGACGCAGCAGTATTTCGCTATCGCCTTCATCAAAGGGAAAAATGGTGATACCCAGGCTTCCGCCAATTTTGACGGTGATATTGCCGGGAAGAACATAGGGTCTTTCCAGGGCTTCAGAAATCCGGACCATCAGCTTTTCTACATCTTCCATGTTCTGGATGTTTTCCAGAACCAGGGCAAATTCATCGCCCCCCACTCGGGCCACAAAATCTGTCTGTCGAAGTGCCTGACCCAGCCGGTTGGCGACTTTTTGCAATAATACATCGCCGGCGGCATGACCATGCTGATCGTTGACGGGCTTGAAATCATCCAGGTCGAGCATGCAGATGCCGAGTAATTTTTCTTCACGCCGGGTGCGCTGGATGGCCTCGGGAATTCTGTCTAAAAGGGCCACCCGATTGGGCAATCGGGTGAGCGCATCATGACGCGCCATCCAGCTCTGGGTGATGCGTTCCTGATCAATGCGTTTTTTGAGATCCATTTCATCGAGGCCATAACCAATCAGTTTGCCTACCCGGGCAAGCGTGCCCAGGATTTCCTGGTCAAAAATGTTCTTTTCGCTGCTGGTTACACCGAGAATCGCCCAGATTTGCCCGTTACGCCGAATCGGGATGGTAGCGACGCTGGCCCAGTTTTGTTGTTCCATCAGATTATGTTGGGCACTCAAAGCCGGATCGTTGCGGTAATCATTACGGTATTGCAGGCGCTCAGATTGCCAGGTATCGCGCAAGAGGCTGGGACGATCTGAAAACAGCTGGATACCCAGATTACCGAGAATTCCGCTCCCGGTACCGGCACCAGCAAGGGCCTTGAAACAGCCATCCTGATCGGGCTTCATGACATAAGCGGTTTTGAACAGGGTCCCTTCCACAATGTGCTGACAGGTTTTGCGGAGGATCTCGGTTTCGGAGCGGGCCCGGATCAGAATGTCGCCTTCGGCGAGAAAAGCCCGATAGAGGCTATTTAAGCGATCGATGCGTATTTGTTGTTGATGACGACCAATGGCGATGCCCAACATGATGGCAAGGTGTCGTATGAGGTTCTGGCGATTGGGGACACGAAAAAACCCCGGAATTTTGCTGTACAGACCAATAGTGGCATAAGGCTTGCCATTGACCTTGACGGGAATGGTCACATTGGAGCGCCAGCCATATTTTTGGGAGGGTTCCTGCCAGGGGGCTGTGATCGGATCGCTTAGCCAGTCGTCGACATACACAATTTCGCCGCTGCGCCAGGCTTTTCCGGCGGGTCCCTGGCCGTAAGGACTGTCGTCCAGACGAATCTCAACACTGTTCAGGTATTCCTCCAACGCTTCACCACTGACCTGATCGCGGAGCAGGTGAATGCCATCTTCAGAATGGCCGATCCATGCACCATCCAGCCCGGAAATGATCATCAACTTGTTGATCATCTGCCGCACACTTTCTTCCGGAGTGACCTCGCTGATCAGCAATTGATCAATGTCCTCAAGAATTTTGCGCTCTTCCAGAGCTACGGTTTCCATGCCTTGTAATTGACGGGCCAGATCGGTGGCGAGTCTTTGCAGCAGATATCCGCGTAATTCGGGGGTGTCTTTAAAAAAGGGATTGAGCAGATCGAGCAGGCTGTCACTGTAAAGGGCCATGCTGTTGATCAGCCACTCACTTTGAATGCCCATTAAGGCATGGATCTTGCCGATTTCCTGTGAGCGCAGCGCAAAATCATCATCATCGTCTGGTAACAGCAGCGACAAGGAATGTTTGCATTGCTCTGCTTTCAGTCGGGAGACTCGTTCATTACCCAGACGCTTTAGTACAATCTCCAATTCGGGGTATTCCGCTACTTTTGCATAAAACTGCTCTACCGCCTGGGCAATGGCAGCCGAAAAATCGGCCTGCCGGTTCTGAAGCAGTGAACTGAGTAACTTACGGGATTTAAGGGGGAATGGACTGGACATGCTTTCCTGTGGGTTTTTCTAGAGTGGGTAGTGGGCCATGAGCAGTCTGTGCGTATTTTAATTTGTTGTGTTAATTAGCTGAATTTTGCAAAGCTGACAAGAGGCCGCTCATCCGCAGGGTTCTGCGGGTGATGGCTTGTTCCAGGCCAGCCTTCGGGGCAAACAAGCTGAATTTCTCGCGAGCCCGGGTAATGGCTGTATATAACAGTTCCCGGCGGATCACCGCGCTATCCTGCGGCGGCAGAATCAGCGCCGTGTGCTGGAACTCTGAACCTTGGGATTTGTGTACAGTCATGGCCCAGGCGCTTTCGCTGTATTTGAGGCGGCTTGGGAGAATGGCGCGAGGCAGTGGGTCGTTGCCGGGAAAGTAAACCCGTAACTTGCCTTGAGGATCGGGGAGAGCAATACCGATGTCACCGTTGCTCAGCCCTAGCTGAGGATCATTGCGGGTAATCAGGGCGGGGCGTCCGGCATACCAGAGCCCTTGGGTTTTGAGGAGGCCGGTTTCCTGCAGATGGTTTTCGATGGCCTGGTTGATTCCGGCAACGCCCCAGGGCCCCTGACGCAGGGCGCACAGCAGGCGGAACGCGCCATATTGTTCGAGAATCTGCTGTACCCAAAGGGCGTGTTCCTCAATATTTTTGCCGCTCGCCCGGCGGATATTTTCCCAGAGTGGCCGGTAGCCTGAGTGGCTGTCCGCCAGTTGTAGGATCTGCGCAATTTCCGGAGCTTCATACCATTGGAGCACTGCTTCCTGGTGGAGTGTCTGGATAGCAAGAGACGTTTGTCCCTGTTGCACGGCGTCAGCGAGCGCGCCAATTCCGGCGTTAAAGCGATGACTGCGTTGCAGTCGCACCACTCCGCTGGCAAGAGGATTGATAGAGCGGCGGTCTGCCTCCAGCGTGCAGTTGCAAGTCTCTTCCAGCCAGGTGCAGGTTGCACTGTCGTAGGACCCGGTATGATTGCAAAGATCGGCAAGTACCGCGCCCGCCTCGACGGAAGCCAACTGATCCTGATCTCCCAGCAAAATCAGTTGGGCATGTTCGGGTAGTGCACGCAACAGAGCGGCCATCATTTCCTGATGAATCATGGAGGCTTCATCGACGATCAGCACATCCAGATCCAGGGGGTGCTGACGGTCATGGCGAAACCGTCGGGTTCCGGGACGTGCGCCGAGCAGGTTGTGCAGGGTGCGTGCCGGACCGATGCGCGCAAAGGCGGTCGCCAGATCCTGTTGACCCAGTGGCGGCAACTGGGCAATGGCGTTGTGCAGGGATTCATTAATGCGTACAGCGGCCTTACCGGTAGGTGCGGCGAGCACGATCCGCAACGAAGCACTGTTGTGCTGCGCCATGAGCAAGGCCATCAGGCGGGCTGCTGTGTAGGTTTTGCCCGTACCCGGGCCACCCGTGATGATGGTAAAGCGACCACGCAGGGCCAGCGCACAGGCAATTTTCTGCCAGGGAAGATTTTCCGGCGAACCTGAAGTGTCTGCGGGGAAAAGCTGTGCCAGCAGCGGTTTCAGTGTGTCTGCCGGGACGGGATTGAGCGCCCTGCGACTGACCTGTTCTGTTAGTGTCCGGGCGATGCACTGGGCATCGCGCCAGTAGCGCCGCAAATACAGACAGCCCTGATCCAGCACCAGGGGCGTTTCGCTGTCGTCATGAGGTTTTGGTTGAGTGCGGTCGATCTGCTCCACTACCCGGCAAGTGCTGAGAATATCCATCCATTGTTGCGGCTGGGACCATGCGGCGAGGATATGGCGAATTTCTGTGATCAGTTCTGGTGCTCCGCTGAGAAAGCGATCGGGCTCATGCAGAAAAAGTTCGAGCTGCAAACAGGTATGTCCTTCGCCTTCCAGGCGGGCGAGCAGGGCTGCCGCCAGCGGCAAGAGGGCCGGTGCCTGGGGTTCCAGGCTGAGCAGAAACCGCGCAAAACTCAGATCGAGGGCTCTCAACCATTGCGCTTCCGTCCAGTCTTGCAAAAGCTGGAGAATGGCTTCGGGATTGGTATGACAAGTAGCCTGACTCATGATGCGCGTTCTCCGGACGCAAACAACTGGTCCATCTCTTCAATCAGTGCCAGATTGGCGGGCAGATGAAGGATTCCGCGTTGCGGTCCTTCCAGTCCGCGCAAATAGAACAGGAGGGTACCCCCCAAATGTGCTTGCGGATCATAATTCCGGCCCAGACGCTGCTGCAGCAAACGGTGCAGGGCCAGTTGATAGAGACTGGCCTGCAGTTCATAACGATGTTGCAGGGTCTGCTGCTGCACGGCCTGCTCATGATAATCCCGGTCCTCGCTGCCGAGGACATTGGATTTGTAATCCATGACAAAATATTGACCGGCATCAGCAAATACCAGATCCATGAAGCCGCGCATCATACCGTGCAGAACGCGATCCGGCAGACGCGGCCGCTGCATTCCGGGAAGCATCTGGTCGGTGCAGAGTTGGTCCAGTTCCCGGCTGCGCAGTGCGGCGCTGGGAAACCAGAAAGCCATTTCACTCTGATAGTGCTGCAGGTTTTCCAGGCTCAGGCCGGATGCCGTGAGGGGCGTCCGGACGATGGCTTGCAGCCATTCCAGGGTGCCTTCTGCCCAGTCGGACAGACCCGCCTGTTCACAGGCCCGGGTGATGCGTGCTGCGCTGCCCTTTTGCAAAACAGTGGCGAACCCTTGCCCCGCGAGCGCTTGCAGTTGGTCATGGAGGAAAGTCCCCGCACGCATTCCCTGTGGGTATTGGTGCCAGATGGCCCCTTGGCGGGCACGTCGCGCACTGAGCGGGGCAGATGGGGACAGATCACGCACCAGCAGGGAAAAACTGCCTATTCCCCAGGTTTTATCGAAGTGACCATGATAATCGGGAATCCGGCTTTGCGTGTTGCTGGTGCTGGCGACCAAGGGGGTAACAGGGGTTTCTGTAGGCAGGGGTTGGATCTGAAGGTTTTCCCTGAGTGTGGCATTTTGCTGGAGGCGCTTGAGCAGCTCGGGCAAGGCCATATTATGGTGCTGATACCCCAACAGATAGGCGATGGCGCTGTGGTCAAAAATGGGTGATTTAGCCGAGCTGGGTGCTGCCAGTCCCAGGAAGAGGGCATATTCCGCACGGGTCAGGGCCACATACAGCAGGCGTAAATCTTCCTGCAGGCGGGCGCGTTCCGTCGCCTCTGAGTCGCCCCGCTCCCAAATAATCCGCGCAGCGCCATCCTCTTCGACCTGGACCTGATAATCCTCAGCCTTGTCTTTCCGGTAAGTGGCAATAAATGGCAGAAAAACCAGAGGGTATTGCAAGCCTTTGGCGGCGTGGATGGTGACCACCCGAATCAGCTCTGCATCACTTTCCAGGCGGAGAATGTGGGCATCACTCTGATCATGGCCAGCGGCGATGGCCTCGCGCAGAAAATGAATCAGTGCCTCAGGTCCCTCACGGGTGGCGCTGGCGCTTTGCAGGAGTTCGCCAAGCTGAAGGAGATTGGTCAGGCGCCGTTCTCCATCAGGGTGGCGCAACAGCTTACGGGCTATGGCAAAGTGGTGGATGCTGTGATGCAACATGGCCAAAACACCCTGACGCCGCCATCTGCGCGACAAGTCCTGAAAACTGCCCCGTTGTTCTTCCCAGGCATTTTCATCCCGATTAAAAGCGTCCAGATCCTGATGGGACAAGTCGAGCAGCGGCAGGGCCAGAGCGACGCGCAGGCGTTGGGTGTTTTCCGGATCGGCAACTGCTTCCAGCCAGAGCAGCAGTTGTTGTGCTTCGGGACTGTCATATACAGATTGTTTTTCCGCGAGGAAAACACTGCGTACGTGCCGCCGTTGCAAGGCTTCACGGATACAGGCAGCCTCATGACGGTCACGCACGAGAATGGCGATGTCTCTCCCGCTTACCCGGCGTATTTGCTCAGCGTTTTCCTGGCGAAAACCGGTTTCAGGGTTGCTGAGTATCTGGACAATGCATTCTGCTGCCTGTTCGGCGGCATGGTACAAATAATCCGCTTTGTTGAGGGTTTCTGCAGCGGCCCAGATGGTCAGGGCGGGTCCGGGTTGTTTTCCGAGTTGCCAATCAGCGTTTTTGCCATTGGCCTGAACGGGCCAGTAGGGCAAAGGATTGTCTGCACCCGCTTCGGCATAGGCAAATGCGCCTTCGGATAGTTCTGCTTCGGCTTCGTCATAGAGCGCATTGAGCGCGGCTACCAGTGGCTTGCTGGAGCGGAAATTGGTGTCGAGCTGATAGTGCCGGCCTGCGGTCAGGCGTCGTGCCTGCAGATAACTCTGGATGTCGGCGCCGCGAAATCGATAAATGGACTGCTTGGGATCGCCAATGAGCAGCAGGAGGCGCTCGGGGGTGTTGCTTGCTGTGGCGTAAATGGCGTCGAAAATCCGGTATTGCAGGTTGGAGGTATCCTGAAATTCATCGACCATGGCCACCGGATATTGACTTTGCAGACGGCTTTTGAGTTGTTCGGCACGGGCCGGGTCACTCAGCGCATCAGCGAGGCGACGTTGATAATCGTGAAAGCTGACCTGATGATGCATGGCTTTGAGAGTTTCCAGGCGCTGCTGAATCCAGGCGGCAGCATGGCTTTGAATATCATGATGAATTTTTTGGAATTGCGCTTTGGGGGTCTCCAGTTCGTCAAGAACGGCTTCCAGTATCCGGGCCGAAGACGGTACTTCGATAGTTCGACCTTTGTTGCAGTTTTTCTGGAGGCTGCTGGCGCGGAGTAACTGACATTTCTCCAGATTGGCGGGCAGGATTTGTTCGGGGCTATCCAGCCAGTCCTGCAAGGCTTCGAAAACCGCTTCCATGGCTTCGGGTTTGTATTTTCCGCCATTGAGCGGGTTGTCTGCCTTCGGACCATTCAGAATCTGGAGGATGTAGCTACGCAAGTCTGCCTGCTGATCAGACCAACGTTGTTTTAACATTTTAATCTGCTGTTGCAGCGCCTTTATGGATTGCGACAGCAGTGCCTGCAGAGGCCGGGAAGGCTGGCCAAAAGTCGCACCATTACCAAGCAACGGAACGATTTTACTCTGGACCTGATCGGGATCAGCAAACACCGCCAGCACCGGCTCCAGCAGGTGTTCCGGGAGTGGATATATTTCCTGCCGCCAGAAGTCGCGGATGGCATCGGCGCGGAGATCATTGTCGTCCTGCAGCAGGCTTTCGCGCAGATCACTGCCGGTCAGAAAGGCGTGTTCGCGCAGGCTGCGTTGGCACCAGGCATCAATGGTGAAAATGGCACTTTGGTCCATGGCATCGGCGGCCAGAGACAGTCGCCAGGCGGCATGCTGACGTGCGGCTGGTTCTGCATAGTCCTCCAGCAATTTCTGCAAAAATGCATCAGCTGGCTGCTGCTCCGGCTCACGAAAATACGCGGCCGCTTCCTGCAGACGCTGGCGGATCCGTTCCTTCAGTTCCTGGGTGGCGGCCCGGGTGAAGGTCATCACCAGTATGTTTTCGGGGAGTAGCGGCATCAGCACGGGCTGGCCAGCCTGCCCATGACCGAGAATCAGGCGCAGGTACAATGCCGCAATGGTCCAGGTTTTTCCGGTGCCGGCACTGGCTTCGATGAGACGACTGCCCCAGAGTGGCATCTCCAGGGGATTCAGCGCCGTACTCATGCGTGTGGCTCCACTTCCAGTTTTTCCAGCCAGTCGGCAAAGGGCCGGTACAGGGCTTCGGCATATTCCTGAAAGCCCCACTGGCGAGGCCCGCAGCGCTGGCTGCTCAGGCGGGCAAAATCCGGATAGTCCCGAGCCAGACCGGGATAACGCTGTACTTCTCCGTCGCTATGCTGATTCCCTTCATAAATGACAGCGGGGTTGGCGTTGTGTAACGCGGCCACTGCTGTTTTCAGGGTGACAGGCAGGGGCTGGAGGAGGCCTTCTCCCCAGAAATCCAGCAGATCATTAAGCGTGTCGGAAGCATTTTCACAGGGCTGGGTGCTGTGGATCACGGCATCCTTGCCCAGCACAATGGCGCGGCTGGCAATACCCAAATCTGCGGCCAATAATTGCTGTATCCAAATATCCGCCATTTTGTCAGCCTGAATCTGGTTTTTATCATGGAGCAGGCGACTGGCACGGCACTGCAGAAAAGCCCGATGCTGGTCGGCATCCAGATACAAAGGCGGCAGCCAGTCATCCAGCAACACATGCCCAGCTTCATGACAAAGCGCATGGCGTTGATGCTCGGGCTGCCAGCTTTGCATCAGGGTTTGCCAGACGCTGAGAATAGGCGCGGCGCTGCTACGCAAGGTTTCCGCCTGCCGCTGTCCCAGAATCCCGAAGGCATAATGACCGCTGCGCAATTGTGCGGCAATTTTTTGCGCAATAACATGCGGATGTTGGGTGTTTTCTGTTCCTGCCTCCAGGATGGCGTTGAGCAGGCCATATTGATCCAGACCATTCAGGACAAAAGTTTCATTATCTGTGCTGCCGGAGGGGTCATCCTGAAAAAATGTATCCAGACGTTGCCGATAAAACGCCCGTGAGGGACAGCGGAAAAACTCAATCAAATCTTTCAGCCTTCTGCTGACTGTTTCGGGAATCACCAGTGCCTGTTCGGGTGGGGGATTTTCTTCCGGATCAGGGAACCATTCGCGCGCCCAGGTATGGTGTTTTTGTGGATGCTCCAGATAACTGCTGCTGAACGCCTGCAGCGGGTGTTCCAGGGTGATGCGGCGGAGCAGTTGGTTTTTTTCGGGCGCGGGGTCGTCGATGGGATATTTATCCGGCCAGCCCCTGGCGATGGCATCGCGTAACTGGCTGATCATTAAGGCCGGTTGACGCGGCTGATTATTGCGCGGGTCCCGACCCGTCCAGCTGATATACAGGATTTGCCGTGCCGCCAGCAGGGCTTCCAGCATCAGGTAATGATCATCATCCCGGCGTGAGCGGTCACCCGGACGACTCATGCCCGCCAGGGCCATCAAATCATAATCCGGGCGCGGATTGCGACGCGGATAGTCTTCCTCGTTCATGCCCAACAGGCAGATCATGGCGTAGGGAACCGCCCGCATGGGTAGCAAGGTGCAGAAGGTGACTCCACCACCGAGAAAATGGCGATGTAATTCCGGCAGGTTGAGCATGTCCAGCCAGTTGGCGCGAAATACTGCCAGGGGCAGGTCTTCGGCAAAATCCGCCAGGGCACAATCTTCCAGCCACTGCTGCAGGGCGGCGTCCAGTTGTTGCATGATTTCAGTGTCATCTGCGTCTTCGGCACTGAAAAAATCGGCGAGCAACTGCCGGGCCGCTTCAGCCCAGGCCTGCGGACTCCGCGCCGTGCTCAGAGCGTGTTGCCAGTTTTCCAGACTTTCCAGCATCTGATTGAGAGGACCCAGCAGTGCTGCGTCGAGCCCCCCGGCCTCGCCGTAGGCCTCGATATGGGCGAAGTGACTGTCATGGCCATTGGCATAACCGAGATTCAGCCGCTGCAGGGCAAAAGCACCAGTATTTTGCGCGCCGCAGTAGGACATACCCAATGCGTGGCGATGTTCTGCCGATAAACCCCAGCGCCATCCCGATTCTTCCAGCCAGGATTCGAGCAGGGGCAGGTCCTCGGTTTCCATGCCGAAGCGTCGACGGAAGGCCGGGCAATGCAGCAGATCACGGATTTCACTTTGCTGACAGCGCTGTTCCGGTAATTGCAGCAACCAGTCCAGTGCCTGCAGCAGGGGAGATTCTTCGCGCGCCTGCAAATCCACAATATGGTAGGGAATATAGCGTGCATCTTCGCGGTCGTACTGATCAAAAGTGGCGCGAATCAGCGGCGCAAAGCGGCTGATTTCCGGGACCATCACAATGATATCCCGAGGCTGCATGGAACCGGTGGCGAGATGGTCCAGTAGCTGGTCATGGAGAACCTGCAACTCGCGCAGGGCGCTGTGGGCGACGTGAAAAACAATGGAACGGTCGGTTTCGCAGACTGGCTGACAGTGTTCCGGAGTAATGACTTCCTGCTCGCGGATCAGTACCTGCAGTTGTCTGAGCAGGGTCTCGCCCCAGTCTTCGCTAAACAGGTCAATACGCGGGATGGCCAGCGCGCTTTGTCTGGCCTGGGTATCATCCCATTGCTCCAGCATGTTCAGAAAATCCCGACCCTGGCGACCCCATTGGGCGAGTAACACATTACATTCACTATGCAGGTTTTCGGGAGCTATTTGGCTCAGGTCCCGATCCTGGCGCAGGGGCTGGCGACGGCGTTCGCGGCGGAGCAGTTCCCGCCCTAAAATGATGTCTCCCCAATAAAAACGGCAGGGATTGGGTACTGCGAGAATTACCTGCATGCTTTTCCCCAGTGCCGCCAGAGCGCTCAGGCTCTGTTCGGGCAGGGTGGCCGCCCCGAACAGGATGACCCGGCGGGGCAGGGCCGGACGCGGTGTTACTCCGTTTGTCATGACCTTTATGAAAGCCTGGTGCACTTCGGCCCGGCCCATGACGGCGCTTTGATTCTGTAGCAGCAGATCCTGCTGGACAGCCTGCCAGAGTCGAGACTGCCAACGCTGATCTGCCGGTATGCTGGCGGTTTGTCCCTGCGCGCTGCGCAACGTATCCCGGCCCTCCGCCCAGTCCTGCAGCCAGTCACTGCGATAAACCTGATATTGATCGAAAAGATCGGCAATTTGCGCGGCCATCTGCCAGCGGCGTTCCATGGCAGTGCTGCCGTTGCCGTTGAGATAATGCTGCAGGGGGGCAAAATCATGGGTGGATAGCAGCTGCGGAAGCAGCCGTATCAGTCGCCAGGTAAGTGCCTGCTTATCAAGAGGAGAACGACTGGCGACCTGCTCCCGGCCCAGTACCCTGGCGTAACTGTCCCAGAGAAAACGTCCCGGCAGCATGACCTTGACGGCTGCACAAATCCCTTCGTGCTCTGCCAGGGTCCACTGCAGCCATTCGGCAATGCCGTTACTCTGGACCAGAAAAATTTCTTCTTCGAGAGGCTGCAGCGGGTGATTGCGCAGCCATTCGAGGACGGCATCACGAAGCCATTCCAGGCGGTCGCCCTGGAGGACAATAAAACCGGGCTCCAGGGAGCCGGCCAATGTTTCAGTCATGTAAGGTCCGGCAGTCATTGCTGTTCACAAAGTCTATCATCTGCAGATCCAGCATCTGGCGCAGGAGCCCCTGCATTTGCTCGGCAACTGTTTGGGCATTCCCGTCAATCTTCCCGTGGTCTTGCCAATGCTGGAAGATGGCGCTTCCAGATTGCGGGTCTGCATCCAGACTGACCAGTATTTGCAGGCTCAAGGCATCAGGCTCAAGCATCTGGACAGCGTCGTCCCGATCCCGATAAAGGTACAGGGAAACCGGATTCGGGTCGAGAACGGGGGCTGCGGAGAATGTTGGCCGCAATATCAGTTGCTGTACAGGATAGGCATACTGAACCAGCGCATGAACCGCGTTCAGCCGTAGCGGGGTGGTCCAGGGATCCTGCGCTTCTGATCCGCTGTGCTCGGGGAGTGTGTCGGTCTGGGCAACACCCAGAGCCAGTTCCAGCCATTCCAGGTGCGCCAGTTCCAGAGCATAAGGCAGATCCTGCTGAAGACGTTGCGGATTTTGGCTCAGATAGGCCATAAACTCATCGGGAATCTGGCGAAAAAACGGACTGCGACAGGCATGTTCAGCAATGAACTCATCTCGCCAGAGCAGATATCGGGCTTCACCCAGGCAGCGAATCCACAGAGGAAAACAGGCACGCAGGGCGGCATCAAAATTACCCACCAGCAGTTCCCGGTAAAGATCTACCGCCTGGGCATCCATAAATCCTGGACAGGGTTGCTGGACCGGGTTGCGCAGATGGGCAGTCAGTATCCTGAGCCGGTCCTGTTCATTGGGCGTATCAGAAATCTGCATGAGCTGCTGTTTGCGGTGCAATTTTTCGGGCCTCGCGCAATAAATCCTCAAGGGGTGGGATTTGGTTATCCCATTCCAGCAGAGTGGGCTTGGGGCCAAATTGCTCCCGACTGTGTTGCAGCAGTTTCCATACGGCAGGGTCCACAGCAGCATCGTGGGTATCAATCAGCCAGCCGTTCACATGCTGCTGGTGTCCGGCGATGTGTTGATAAACGATGCGTTCTGCGGGCAAAAACTGCATAAATTCCAAAGCATCGTAGTGATGATTGCAACTGTTCACATACAGGTTGTTGAGGTCCAATAACAGCTTGCAGCCAGATTTTGCCAGCAGCCCCAAAAGAAAGTCCTGCTCGCTCATGGTGCTGTGTGCATAATCACCATAGTAGGCCGTGTTTTCGATAATCAAGGGCATTTTCAGGAAATCCTGGACCTGCATCACCCGCTGCGCGACATATTCCAGCATTTCTTCCGTCAGCGGCAGGGGCAATAAATCGTAAAGTTGACCCCGGTCGGAGCAAAAAGCCAGATGCTCGCTGTAGTGCTGAATGCCGTGCTCTTGCATGAAGTCGCCCACGGCTTCCAGGAGATTCATGTCAAGCGGTTCCGGCCCGCCGATGGATAGGGAAAGACCATGACAAATAAAAGGATAGATATCCGTCAACTGACGGAGCTGCTGTTCCGGGCGGCCACCAAAGCCAATCCAGTTTTCCGGAGCCAGTTCAAAAAAATGGATATCACTCTGGGTATGGGCCAGTAAGTCGTCCAGAAACTCCCTGCGCAGGCCAAGGCCAATGGCATTTTCAGGCAGGTTGGCGGCGGCATGTGCTCCCGTCATTTATGCGGCTTCAGGCAGCGCTGAGTGGGCTGACGTGGGCTTCATAAACGACGGAGGCACTACAATCAGGAATGCGTGATCGGCATGTGCATTTTTTCCATTGTTTTTTTGCCGCATTTTCCGTCATGGGCCTTGATAGCAGATTTGCTGACGCAATTTGCCTCCTTCGCCTTGGCGTTATTTGCAGTTTTGGGGGCCATCTTGTTCATATATTTTGAGCAATTGCCTTCCTGTTGACCCTTGCCCATCATCTGCGAGCAATTTCCTTCATTTTTGGCGCTACTGCCCATCATGGCAACTGGCTGCAGAGTTGCCGTGCCCGTGGTAGCGGCAATGGCGGTTGCCGGCAATGCCGCCATGGACAAAGCAAAAGCGGAACCGAGCGCAACAGAAACATAGGTTTTTTTCATGACAAATCCTCAGCAAAGTGGGTTTTCAGGGAGCAGGCCATGATGACGCCCGCCCCCCAGCTTGAATAAGAGCAATCTCTCACAGCACATGAAATCCTGCAACTTTATGGTGAATAAAGGTAATCTGAATCAGAACCTGCTGGCCGTTAGCCATGGTCAGGCGCCATATTCCGCTCCGGTATTTTTCTTCGTTCAGGGTGGTCACATAATTCGCCGTCCAGTGTTTTTGCAGGTCCAATTTTTCATCAAGCCGGGCCGCCATTTCCTTAAAGCTTTGTGCTGAGGCTGCTGTCGTGAACTGGGTATCTGCATTTTCTGTCCAAAGGTTGAAATCCTTGTGAACCAGGGCTGTCATCAGACGATCAAATTGTTTCTGGCTATGGTCCGGCGCTGAAATGCTGCAGTCGCCGGAGCTGGCCGCCCATGCACTTTGAAAGATAAACGGCGAGCTGCTGCACAACACTATCAGTAAAGCTCTTTTCAGCATCCTGTTTTCCTTTATGTTACAAAGAAGAGGCTTACCAGCGACCCCGAGGCCAATATCCCCAACCGGGTCCGTACCAACCAGGAAAGAAACCAAAGCCGGTGCCGACAAAAACCTGTTGCTCCACCTGTGCACGGGGCGGTTCTATAGGCCACAAATACACGGTATTCGCTGCCAGTTTGGGATAAGTATAACTGAACTGACCTACATCATGGTGCTCAGTGCCGGTAATCATTCCGATAAAAGTGACCTCACGGTCGGGACGATAAAGCATGGGATCATAAAAACCGGGTGCGCAGGCCACAAAGCGACCAATATGCGCCTCACCTTCTTCCGACCGGGGTCTGCCATCATTGCGCAGGGGTTCACCCAGTACGGTAAAGCAGGTTTGCTGCGTTTCGGGTCGGGTTTCAATGATTTTGCCACCCCAGCGAACTTGATGACCATTGAAATTGCCGCTTTGTGCGGCGACAGGGGTGATGTTTGGGAAAGTACCGCTGACCGGGGTGACCGTGGCGCAACCGGAAAGGCAGGCGGCACTGATCAGGGTGGTCCAGAAAGCCAGGCGTTGTTTCGTCATGATTTTGCTCCGCAAAAATGAGACTGACCCGCATATTGACCGAAATAAGCTCGGACTGGTTCCAAGCCTGCCCAAGCTCTTGAATTTTAGCTTAACGGGAAGTTCCCGGTCTACCGCCGGTGCTTTTGCTTCGACTCCCCCAGTAGCTCACAACAAACAGAATGACGGCCATGACCAGTTCCTGCGCAGCCGGGATCAGCCAACCTCTGGGCCAGGACTGAAACAAAACCATGGCAATGGTCAGCACACCGAGGAGAATCATGACTCCGGCAAGTCGTGACAACACCATAAACACATTTTTAGCGGTGAATACGCCGATGCCGCGATGAACGCCGATTCCGCGCAGAAAGCCGTCCAGTTTTTGCGGTGAAATCAGATAAACCAGTGCCAGGATCAGAAAGGCAAGGATGCCCAGTGCAATGATGACCCCAATGATACTCATGATATTGACCATGGGCATGACAACACCTCCATGTGGATTGTTCCTGAACAGTATAAACCATCTGACCATATCCCGAGCCAAAAGTTGGCTCCAATTGCAATGGCGTCGACTAAAAATGTGGACTGTCTTCCTGCAGTTCGGCAAAACGCGCTGCGAGAAAATCTATCAGGGCGCGTACGGCAGGGAGCAGCCCCCGTCGCGAAGGAAATACGGCGTGGATAAGCTCCGGATGTGGGGCCCACGCAGGCAATATGCGCATCAAAGTGCCTGTAGTCAAAGCTTCGCGCACCATCAGTAGCGGCAGCTGGACAACTCCCACCCCGGCTATGGCTGCATCCCGCAGGGCAATCATGTCTGTAGTGACGAAGCGGGGCTGATGCGTCCGGATGACGACGGCATTTTGTGGTCCGAACAACTCCCAATGATGATTTTGCTGGAGGCTTCCCAGACCCATGCTCGGTAATTTTACCAGATCGTCGGGTTGCTGGATGCGTCTTGCCTGAAGCCCCAGGGTGGGGCTGACCACCAGGCATTGACTGCGCTCGGCCAGAATACGTTGGATGAGTTCACTATCAGGCAATGGCGGTGGCCTGACCCGGATGGCGACATCCACACCTTCACCCAGTAAATCTACCCGCCGGTTGCTGGCTTCGAGCAGTAAGGTGACCCGAGGATACTGCGCCATGAAATCCGCGAGCATGGTGCTGACCTGCAAATGCAGCAGGGCTACCGGACAGGTGAGCCGCAATACGCCGGCGGGTTCCGCCTTGACGGAATCAATGGCCTCTTGAGCCCCTTCGGCTTCCACCAGCATGGCCTTACAGTGGGTATAGTAGATTTGCCCGATTTCCGTCACGGTGAAATGGCGCGTAGAGCGTTGGATCAGGCGCACACCCAGGCGCTCTTCCAGCCCGGCGACGCGACGGCTGAGTTTGGATTTCGGCAGGTTGATGGCACGTGCCGCCGGAGCGAAACCCCCATGCTCTACTGCCTGGACGTAATAATAGAGGTCGTTCAGGTCTTCCATGGATGCATTGTCCTATATATGAGACTCTGATAAGCGAATTTAGCCACTACTCATGTTTTGGGTCAATATCTATATTAATAGCGTAGCCAGTATGGACGCTTTTCGAGGAGATCAGCATGAAAAAAATATTGGGTATTTATGATGCACCGCCTTCCCATTGGGTCGGAGATGGCTTTCCGGTCAGTTCGCTGCTTTCTTATCATCAACACGGCAAAATGTTGAGTCCTTTTCTGCTGCTGGATCATGCCGGGCCTATGCATTTTACTCCCAGTAAACAGCCGCGTGGCGTAGGTACCCATCCCCATCGGGGTTTTGAGACGGTCACCATTGTGTATAAGGGCGAGGTCGCCCACAAGGATTCAACCGGTCGTGGTGGAATAATTGGCCCCGGCGATGTGCAATGGATGACTGCTGGCTCAGGAATTTTGCATGAGGAGTTCCATTCGCCAGCATTCACGGCAGCCGGGGGCGAACTGGAGATGGTGCAGCTCTGGGTGAATCTTCCGGCGCGAAACAAAATGACGACGCCTGCTTATCAGGCCATTATGGATGGAGATATTCCCCAAGTGCGTTTGCCGGAACAGGCTGGATCATTACGGGTGATTGCGGGTGAATATGCCGGAGAAAAAGGCCCGGCCCATACTTTTTCGCCGCTACAGGTCTGGGATATTCGTCTGCAGGCCGGGGGGCGCAGTCAATGGACGCTGCCCGAAGGATGGAATGTGGCGCTGGTGCTGTTGCAAGGAGAATTGACGGTGAACGGTGAAAATGTGCTACGGGCCGCGCAGATGCTGGTGCTGGATGCTGCGGCTCAGGATTTTTCCATCGAAGCCCACAGTGATGCGGTACTTTTACTGCTCAGTGGCGAACCGCTTGATGAGCCTATTGTCGGATATGGCCCGTTTGTCATGAACACGGAAGCGGAAATTCAACAGGCCATTGCAGATTTCAGAAGTGGCCGTTTCGGGCAGATGGAACAATGATGATCATTCTTTGCTATCGATAAGCAGGCTTTCGATGCGGCGATCTGGAATCAACCATAAAAAAGCGAGTCCCAGATAAATAAGTTTGGCGCCTGTGGGTGACCATTGAGCGGAAATAATGCCTATGAAATAGAAGATGGGCGAGACCTTTCCTTTCCAGTCCCGACCAATGGCACGCCGCAGGGTCGGTGCTCCGGCTGCGATAATGCGCTGCTGAAGGATGAAATAGGCAATGGCAGCCATGAAAAGGACCACGCCGTATAATTCTGTAGGTGCTGTGGCGAAATGGTTTTCACCCATCCAACTGGTGACGAAGGGAAAAAGTGATAACCAGAACAGCAGATGCAAATTGGCCCAGAGAATGCTGCCGGTGATTTTCCCACTGGCTTGCAGCATGTTGTGATGGTTGTTCCAGTAAATACCGACGTAAATAAAGCTCATTATGTAGCTGAGAAATACGGGCAGCACGGGTAACAGTGCTGCCATATTTTCCCCGTGAGGGACCTTCATTTCGATGACCATGATGGTGATGATGATGGCAATGACACCATCACTGAAGGCTTCCAAACGGTTTCTGCCCATGCTTCCTCCCTGACTGCCTGTAGTTAGTCAGGGCATGTTAAGCATGATTATTCTGTCAGGGAATATTTCGGGCTTACAAATCCCCCCAATCCGGTTCAGCCAGACGGTATTGATCATTTTCATATTGATAGCGCCGTTCCCAGGGGCGCGGAGTGAGTTCCTCCCCGGTCTGCTTGATAGCCAGCACCTGATGCAATGCCGACCAGTTGCGCCAGAAGGCATAAGCGCAACCTGCCATATAAATGGCCCAGATCCGATAGCGCTTGTCTCCGACCATGGCCATAGCTTCGTCCTTATGGGCTTCCAGGCGGTCCACCCAATGAATCAAAGTCTGGGCATAGTGTGGACGCAGGTTTTCGACATCAATCACCTCAAGATTCTGTCCGGCCATATCCCGGACGACGCGCCAGAGGTGAGGAATTTCACCATCGGGAAACACGTATTTATCCATGAAATCGCTGCCGGAATGATGCCCCGCCTCATCGTCCTGCTGGCTGGCGGTAATGCCATGATTCATGACCCAACCGCCTTCCTTGAGTACCCGGTTGATGACCTCAAAATACTCGGGTAACTTGGCCCGACCCACGTGCTCGAACATGCCCACGGATGACACCTTGTCAAAATAATCGCGTTCGGGAATATCGCGGTAGTCCTGCAGGCGAATTTCTACCCGATCGGCGAGGCCTTCCCTTTCAATGCGCTCTTTGGCAAAGGCAAACTGTTCTTCACTGAGGGTAACGCCCACCCCCTGAATGCCATAGTGTTTGGCGGCCCAGGTCAGCAGGCCGCCCCAGCCACAGCCAATATCCAGGAGTTTTTCACCTGGCTGCAGATGGAGTTTGCGGCAGATGTGATCCAGTTTCTGCTCCTGGGCAACATCAATATCTTCTTTGCCGGTTTTGAAATAGCCACAGGAGTACACCATGTTGCGATCCAGCCAAAGCTTGTAGAAGTCGTTGGAAACATCGTAATGATAGTGAATGGCTTCCCTGTCCTTGGCTTTGCTGTGTAAGGCCTTGTGGAGAATGCCGGTTTTGGGTTTTTTGGCCGGAAATGCGTCGCTGAGACCTTCGGCAACAGCAAGAATGTCCTGGTAGCGTCCTTCAATGCCGATAGTGCCTTCCACATAGCCTTCGCCCAGTACATCCAGAGCGCTGCCGGTGAGGAGCTGGGTAATGACGCTCGCTGATTTGAGCTGCATGGTGACCAGTGTGGGTTCATCGAAAGCATATTCGTGACCATCCCAAAAAATGACCCGTAAGGGCAGCGCCTTGCCATTGAGGCCTTTTTTGACATGGTCCAGAAAGTTACTTCGTAAGTCTTTCACGTGAATTTTCCTCCCGTATCTGGAGATGAATGATGACGATCAATGTGGCTGTATACACAACCCTCAACCATTTCTTGATTGTAGAACAAATTCCTCTGTTCTGATTTTGGAGATGAATCCAAACCCTTGGTGCTGACTGCTGTGTTATTGTTATGCAAGGCGCAATGATGTTGATGTATTCAACGCTTCTTCTGCGGCGACCCTGACGGCATGTGCTGCGTGATGGCTTAATCCCTGCAGCGCGGAAACTTTTTCCGGGCTATCCGGGACATTTTTTATGGCGCGGATGACGGCCAGCCCCTGGATAACATCTACGGGATAAGACATTGCGCATTCAGCAAGAGGGCCTGCCGCTTCCGCATGGTTCTGATTGGCGAGACTGAGTATGGCTCCCATTCTTACTTCCGAATGGGGATTTTTGAGTGCCCAGATCAAACGATCATAATAAGGGGTTTGCCGTTCCCAGGCCTCAATGTTGCGCCCACAAGCCGGACAATTCTCTACTCCGATCGGAATTTCAGCGAAGCAGAGCGGGCAGTAATGATGATTCATGCGCAGCCGCAGTCAGCTTCCCAGCGCAGAATATGATTGCCGGGTACCAGTTCGAGCAGGTGGGGCATGACCGCATCGACGGTCTCCGGTTCGTCGAAGAACTCCAGTACCAGGGGTAGATGCACGTTCAGGCGCAATACATCATCGGCGTGAACCACGCCCTTGCTGCCAAAGCCGGCAATACCCCGGAAGGCGGTGACCCCATGCACTTTGTACTGATCGTGGAGCATACGAAATATCTCCTCCATCAAATTGTGGCCATCGTGTTTATCGCCTTCTTTGATGTAAATACGGACTACGGAAACGCTGGTCATGATTTTCACCTCTCTTAAATACTGCGGGATACCCAGGCACCGGCAAATGCCGCTGCCACACACAGGAACAGTGAAGAAAACATATAGAGCAAACCTTTCAGTGCTTCGCCGTTTTCAAAAAGAACGAGAGTCTCCAGGGAGAAGGTCGAGAAGGTGGTGTAAGCGCCAAGGCCCCCGGTAAGCATGCCTGTACGTAATTCCGGACTGAGAGAAATACGTTCGAGAGTTTCAAAAAAAAGAAAACCCATGATGAAACAGCCCATGACGTTGATACTCAGGGTTGCCCAGGGAAAACCCCGCCCGAATACCGTTTGGACCAGCAGACTCTGTCCGTATCGTGCCCAGGCACCCAAAACGGCAAATATGGCGATGAAGCCGAAAGTGGCAAACATTTTTACTCCTTGACTGAATTAAATATAAAAAACACTCGCAAAAATAATGATGAGCAGTACTCCGATATAGGCCAGATAGGCATTCAGCGAACCATTTTGCAAGGCTAGTCCTAGGCGATCACTCATGATTTGCACAAAGCGCACTACAGGACGGAATAACCAGGGACCGAATACCGGGGCCTGACTGTAATCAAAATGCAGTTCACGAACGAAATAACTTCTTTCACTGTGGCTTTTCCGGGTATTGGTGCTGGGGCGGTAGACAAAGCTATAGAATTCACGCAAAGCATTGGAAAAAGCCAAAGCCGTGACCGCATTATTGGCCGGTATCTGGCGTAATCCGTGACCCCAGACCGGCACCCGTTTGCGCCCCTGACGAAGATGACTCCAGCCCAGCATGGCTAATGGAATCAGGGATAGTAGCAGTCCCATCAGCAGCAGCAGCGGAGGTGAAATAAACGCAAAATGAAAACGCAGAGGGATCAGGATTGGTCCTTTCACCATGCTGGCCAGGGCGGCGGGAACAGCGGGCCAGTTATCGTCGGCGAGAAAGCCGAGGGTCCAGGGCAGTGCTGCAGCATACCCCAGAACCAGCAGGCCTAAAGCGAGAATGGGCCAGCGTCCGGTAATGCTGTGTTGATTTTCCTCGCGACCCAGTAAACCCAGACCGAAGACCTTGATCATGGTGGCCAGGGCGATGGCGGCGGTCAGTGCCAATCCCGCTCCACCCAAAGCCAGGGTGACTCTGGCGGCAGAGCTGGTCAGATGAAAATCCTGAAAGACCGTCTGAAATAAATACCATTCGCCCGCAAACCCGGCAGTAGGCGGCATCGCAGCCAGACTCATTGCGCCCAGCAGTGCGCCGATGCCAAGGGTCCAGGGCGCGAGTGCCAGCACCCGGCTCTGGGCTATGTTGTAATCGCCGCGCACACTGGCGACCCGGTCGGCACTCAGCATCATGCTGCCTTTGGCCAGGCTGTGACCGCCCAGATGAATGAGACCTACGGTCCAGGCCAGGGTACTGAGCATATTCAGACCGTCAGCCCGGAACAGGGAGGCGGCACCCAGCGCGACGACCGCTAATCCGGCGTTTTCAGCCGTGGAAAAAGCCAGCAGACGGCGCCAGTCTTCCTGCTGAAAGGCATATAAAATGGCCAGAATAGCGGTGATGGTGCCCAATGCAACCAGTAAAATACCGGTGCCGGTAGCGCTACTCCGGGGTAACCAGTCAAGCATGGCCCGGCCCAGGGCAAAATAGGCCACATTGAGGATGATGCCGGATAATAATGCCCCCGATGCGCCACTGCCACTACTGTAGGCACCGGGATACCACTCGTAAAAGGGCAAAATACCCAGCTTGGCACCGAAGCCAATGATGAACAGAATGGCAATGCCAAAGGCCGCTGATCCATAAGTTGCCCAGGACCCCGCCCAGGCAGTAAATTCAGTATTCTCGGCTCCCAGTAAGAGCAGGCACAGCAACAAAGCGACGGCGCCAATCTCGAGCAGAGCCAGCATATACAAATTGGATTGACCGCTTTTTTCACGATTCTGCAGCCCATCGGCAAGCAGCATGACGGCACCGCCAAAACTCAAAAATTCCCAGGCAATCAGAAAGGCGATCCCTTCCTGTAAACCGGCAACGCCGAGACTTCCCAGTAAAGCCAGCCCTGCCCCGGACATCCAGATGCCGGGATTTTTGGCGCGGCTGGGGGAAAGGAAGGCGGCCAACGCGGCGAGCCCGCCCCAGAAGACCAGCCAGGCGGCAGCCGCCTGCAGGTGCCAGGTCACGGGAATGCTGCCCAGGGACCAAAGCTGTCCAGTGTCAGGGCCAGATCCTGCTAGCAGACTGAGGACGCTGCCCACCAGTATCGCCACGGTGCCGAAAATGAGGGCAATCCGTGCGCCGGAACTCAGACGCAGCAGACCGAGAATAATGGCGAGAACAAAAAGCAGTGCGCCCAGCAGGAAACTATTGAGCATATTGGCCTCCTGTTACTTTTTGCGGCATGCGTTCTACCAGAAGCAGCAGGGCATGAATGAGTGCTGCCGGATTGGGTGGACAGCCCGGCAGCCAGATGTCCACCGGGAGAATGCCTTCCAGTCCGGATCCACCGGCATAACCCTCATCCATGGGCGCGCCTGAGACGGCACAGGTGCCGGTAGCCATGACACTACGTGGTTCGGGCATGGCTTCCCAGGTGGCCAGCAGTACGTCGTGCATGGGTGCGGTTACGGGTCCCGTGACCATCAGCAGGTCGGCAAAACGCGGTGAGGGCGTAAAGAAAATGCCCAGTCGGTGCAAATTATAAAAGGGATTGTCCAGCGCACTGATTTCGGACTCGCAGGCATTACAGGAACCGGCGTCCACATGGCGAATGTGCAGACTGCGGCGCTGGCTGGCCGCAATGCGTTTGCGAAGGTCTGCGGCCTCAGCACTTTCCAGTGCCGCTGACCAGATGAGATCACTGCGCTGACGCACGCCAAAAGCCCAGTCGTAGGAACTTTGCATGGCCCCCTCCGGGCATTCCTCCACGCAACGCTGGCAGACAATACAACGCCCGTAATCGATCACCGGTTCGCCATCCACCTGATGAATAGCCTGAGTGGGGCAGCTCTCCACACAAAGATCACAACCGCTGCGGCAGGCCGCGATATCCAGGCGCGGCATTCCCAATACCCCTTCCTGACCATCGGGTCCACTTTGGGGCCAGCGGGTAGCGGCTTTACCGGCTTTAAGTCCTGTCCAGGTCCATAATGGCATAATTTTCTCCTAGCGGTCGCAACCGGCAATGGTGAGGCCGAAGCTCGCTTCGTTAATGGCGTAATCCATCATGTTGGTACCGTGTACCGTCAGTGGAAACACCCGCCAGTTGGAAAACGAGGGTGATTTGATCTTGACTCGTTGCAGGCGTCCATCCTCAATGCGGACGGCGTAAATCAGCGTGCCTCGCGGGGTTTCGGCCCAGCCCAGGCCCTGCTGTGCTCCGCCTGGCACGTCGAATTCCGCATGCACAGGACCGGCTTTGAGACGACCCGAAGCCTGTACCAGCAGGGCAATGGCTTCCCGCAGAGCTTCCCCACGAACATCACTGCGGGCCATGGCATCACCTTTCTGGCGCACTGGTACGTTGAAACGTAATTTGTGGTAAGCCGCATAAGGATGGTCCCGGCGCAAATCACGATCGAGCCCGGAAGCGCGGGCGACGGGACCGGTAGCCCCCTGATCAAAAGCGGCACTTTGCGAAAGTACGCCGGTGCCCATCAGACGATCCAGGTGGGTCGCCGTTTGCTGCAACCGATTCAGATAAGCCTCGCCTTCATCAATGATGGGCTCCAGAGCATGGGCCAAATGCTCGGCCTGCAAGTCCCGGCGGAGCCCACCTACCCGCAGCAGGCTACGTAAATAGCGGGAACCCGTTAATTCTCCGGCCAGTTGTTTGACTTTTTCTTCCATCAGGAAGCCGGTGGCGGCGCCGACTTTGAGGGTCGTGGTTTTGGAAAGCTGGCCAAAATAGTGGAAATGGTTATAGAGACGCTCCAGTTCCACGATTATCACCCGCAGCAGTTGCGCCCGGGGCGGGACTTCAATGCCCCAGGCATTTTCTACGGCCTGACAATAGGCAAGAGCATGGCAGGCACTGCCCACTCCGGAAACCCGCTCGGCCAGGTAAACACTGCGCTGCGCGTCCTGGCCGGCAAAACGGGCTTCCATGCCCCGGTGCTTGAAAAACAAGCGCGGATGGTAGTGAAGAATGGCCTCACCAATATAGGAATAGTGAAATTCAGCGGTTTCCACCACATCAGCACGCACCGGCCCCCAGTACAAATCCTGCACCTGATCCCCCTGCACTTCGGGCATGGTGGGGGGCTGGTAAAGGCCGCTCAGGTGACCTGAACGGCCGTTTATGCCGAGTGGCGGCTGGGAGATGCTGAAACCTTCGTGAATAATCAGGGGGAAGGGTTCGGGGTGCCCGGTAAAATGCAGACCGCCCAGGTCCTGCATTTCCCGCTCATACCAGCCCAGGAGCGGAACAAGCGCCGCGAGCGAAGGAATGGTATCCGTGCCGCGTAATTCCAGCAGGACAAATTCGGGATTGTCCTTCTGGCTCAACAAATAACGCACGACGCATTGCTGCCCTTCCCAGTCATGCCAGGCCATGAGGAAACGCATCTGCTGATCCAGGCATTCCTGAGCTACTGCTGCAAGCTGCCCCGCAGTGACAGAGCGAATGCTGCAATTATTCATGGGACTTTGCATATTCATGGCTGCACCATAAAGGCCTGTTGGAAAAATCCCCACAAGCCACTGGGCCACCAAAGTCCCAGTACCAGCACAGGAATCAGGGCCAGCCACATGGGTAGGCTATTCCACAGGGATAACTTGAGCGTGGGCACTTCATCGGGTTCCGGTTCCGGGCCCCAGATCATGCGCCGAAAATGATTCATGAAGGCAATAAATATGAGAATGAGCAGAATGGCCATCACCCAGACTGCCCAAGGGTTGGGGCTGAGAATGCCACCCCGCAAAATGGTCAGCTCCGATAAAAACAAGCCGAAGGGCGGGGCTCCGGTAATAGCCACAGCACCCAGTAACCAGAGGGCGCCCGTCACCGGATAGTAGCGCAGTACCTGACGCATTTTACTCATGGACTTGGTGCCGTAAGCACGCATCATGTTGCCCGCCCCGAAAAACATCAGGGATTTATTCATGGAGTGGTTGATCATGTGATACATGGCCCCGGCAAAGGCAATGGGGCCACCAAAGCCGAAACCAATGGCCAGTACCCCCATATGTTCCAGGGAGGAATAGGCCAGCATGCGCTTGGCGCCATCCTGACGAACGATAAACAGGCCTGCCACAAAAAGGGATATTACGCCCAGTACCAGTAGTGCAGTGTGCCCCATGAGGCTGTAACCGCCACTGTCGACAATGGATAAAAACCGATAAATCCCCAGCAGGGCAATGTTGAGCAAAGCACCGGAAAGCATGGCGGACACCGGGGCCGGGCCTTCGCTATGGGCATCAGGTAGCCAGGTATGCATGGGGGCGAGACCCACCTTGGTGCCAAAACCCACTAGAGTCAGGAGAAAAGCCAAAAACAAAAGGGTTTCGGGAACCTTGGGGGCGACTTCACGGAGATTGGCCCAGGTCAGCGCATAAGTCGGGCCAAGCACGAAGGTGCCACCCCAGTAAAAAAGGATAATACCCAACAGGGCCAGGGCCAGCCCCGCAGAAACGACGATCAGATACTTCCAGGCCGCTTCGATGCATTCGGCTTCTTTCTCGAAACCCACCAGAAAAGCGCTGACAATGGTCGTGAAATCAATGGCAATCCAGAAAATGCCGGGATTGTTCATCAACGGCGCAATGAGCATGGTCAAGGCAAAACCCGCCTGCAGGGCATAGTATTTGTGCAGTCGGGGTTTTTCTTCGGGTAGCAGGCGCATGTAGCCAATGGCGTAAATGGACGCCAGCAGATAAACCAGGCCCACGCAAAACAGCACCCAGGCCCCCAGAGGGGTCAATAAAATGTATTGCTCTCCGGTGACCAGAGCCTTATCGGGAACGGCCACGAGAATTGCTAGAGTCAGGCCGAAAACTGCTATGGAAGTCAGCAGGTTGAGATATTCGGCCAGATGCGGCCGACGCAGGGCGAGCATCAGAATGATGGCGACGGCGGGGATGATCCAGAGTGCGGCAATCAGTGCATCAAAATTCACCATGGCTTAACCCACCAGCTTTTGCAGGCCACGACTGCTGGTTGTACCGGCATGGGTCTGGAGGAATCGGACCAGCATGCCGAAGGCCATGACGATTGTCAGCAAATCAAAGATGATCACCAGCTCAAGCAGGGCGGGCATACCCGGAACCAGAATCTGTGAGCCCAGAAATATTCCGTTTTCGATGACCAGCAGGCCAAGAATGTGGCTGATAGCCTCCGAACGCAAAATCATCATCAAAAAGCCGATGAGTTTCAGGCTGAACATGCAGGTCAGGGCCAGCACGGCAATATTGTCAGTCAGATGCAGGGCAACACCGAGTTGCCGGGATACCTCATAGGAAAAAATCACCAGTGCGGCACCGAGAATCATGCTGGAAGAAGGCTTCAGCAGGGGGGTGAATTCGCGCTGAATATCCAGTCGTTTGACCAGTCGGAGGACCAGATAGGGTAAAAAGGTGCCCCGAAACAAGGCCGTCAATGCCGCAATAATATACAGCTCGGGATAATGTCCATAGTAGCCAATGGATGCAGAAATGGCCGCAATGGTCCAGGATTCCGCCGCAAAAGCATAAACATGATTTTTCAGCCAGTGTGAAGCGAGCATGACAAAAGATAAAACCAGCGCGAGGATCGCCAGCAGGCTGAATAATGAGGTGGCCAGCGGACCGAGATGAAATATCAGCATGGGTCGCTCCTATAGTTGGTCGGCAACAATGGCCAATACGGCAAAAAGAAAAGACAGCGCCAGGGGCTCCTGATAGCGATAAAAGCGCAGACGGGACTGCATGGTATCGACGCCCACCATAAGCAGGCCGATCACGCCGTATTTGGCCAGGATGATCAGCAGGGCCAGGAGGACTGACGGAAAGCTGCCAGTGGTGGACAAACCCCAGGGAAACAGAAATACATTGAGAAAAATCGTGTAAAAAATGAACTGTTTCATCCAGCTTGCCCATTTCAGCAGAGCCAGCAGGGGGCCGGAATATTCCAGGATGCGCGCCTCATCAATCATGTAGATTTCATAGGGGATCGTGGAATGAATGGGCAAGCGGTCAGTTTCTACGGTAAGTAGAATGAAAAAAGCCAGAATCAGGAAAATATGGGCGGGACTCCAGTAGGCTACCGGATTTTTGGCCAATAGATGATTGGCGACAAAAGGCAGCATGGAATGGTCCAGAAAAGTGATGCCTACAAATACCAGGATCAGCGTCGGTTCGGCGAGAATGCCGAGCATGACGGCGCGGCTGGAACCTAAACCACCGAAGGGTTGGCCGGTATCCAGGCCGGCCAGCAGGATAAAAAAGCTGCCCAGGGTCAGAATCAGCCCGCCACCCAGTATGTCGCCCATGTCCGAAAGCGGCAGGGGAAAGTTGGTCAGCACCGGAATGAGCATCGGCACGATGAGCATGGCGGTGAACGCAACTACGGGTGCCCAGAAGAAAACCCAGGTGGCAGATTCGGGTACCAGCAACGACTTGTTGAACAGTTTCCAGAGATCGCGATAGGGCTGGAAAATGGAAGGCCCTTGACCGCGCTGAACACGCTCCTCCACGGTGGTGATGAAGCCGTGCAGCAGTGGTGCCAGAAACATCACGGTGAGCACTTGCCCACACTGCAGGACGATATCGCCAAGCATAGATTCCCCTTATAAGTTTAACTAACGACCAGTTACCCAACCTTGCAGTCGGGATCTGTAGGAGTCATTAGCCTATAAAGGCGGTTATTGGGCGGAATCCATCGCCATAATTTATGTTGATGATATGCAGAGACAGAAAACGGGTCAAGCGCGTTTTATTCTAAAAACGGCAGTTGCCGTGGGTGTTTTTTGCTCCGTTGTTCCTCGCCTGTTGTTCTATGGCTCATCCTGCTATCAGGAAAGAACTCGCCCTACGGGCTCAGACAGCTTTCCTGACGGGCGCTGGATTTCGCCAAGAACAACAACGGCTCGAAACAAAAGTCGCTGCAAAGCACCCACGGCAACTGCCGTTTTTAGATTTATGCAAGACGCCATCATTCAGGGCTGTCCGTCGGACTGATAAATGGCATGAGGACTGATGAAGCGGCTCAGGCGCTGTGCGAGACTGGCGGCAAGCGGGACGCCCTTATCCAGCGCCTCGGAGTTCAACAGGATAACAATGGTATCTTTAGTTTTGGGAGCGTAGATGGCTATGGATTCGAATCCGGCCTGATAACTGGCATTGCCAACCCAACCATGATTGACAAACGATCCCCAGCGATACTCTACGGAAGTCGTTGTTTGGCCAGATGCCGGGGACTGCGGA
Source organism: Acidithiobacillus sp. HP-11 (assembly GCF_015100075.1). Lineage (NCBI taxonomy): Bacteria > Pseudomonadati > Pseudomonadota > Acidithiobacillia > Acidithiobacillales > Acidithiobacillaceae > Acidithiobacillus > Acidithiobacillus sp. HP-11. The sequence continues at coordinate 39,354 of NZ_JACKYY010000009.1, read as the reverse complement.
TACGCTGCCAGTATGTGATTATATTCAGTCAGGTTCGCATTGATTCTTGCCCAGTCGCGCAGATCAGAGGCGGTTGCGGTCATTGCCCCGGCTGCCCAGAACTGCGAAGGATTCCAGGCGACGGGTTGCAGGTTTTGGGTAGTACTATTGCGGGCATATCCACGAACCTGCAGAAAAGGATCTGCGAAGCTGGTGGAAAAAGTCGTGCTGTTTAAGCGGTTAGGCTGCAGGACTTGTTCGGTGATGACCCGGGACAAGGGCTTGCCGGTGACCTTCTCAATAATCAGACCCAATAAAATCGTGTTGGTGCTGGAATAGTCAAAACGACTACCCGGCTTGAACAACAGTGGATGGGTGAAGCTGTAATGCAGGAGCTGATCGGGCAGCAGGCGGGCTTCCGGATTTTTCTGAATGGCGTCCAGATAGGCGGCCTGTTTGCTGAAATCCACCAGGCCGCTGCGCATTTGGGCAAGGTCTGCGACAGTCATGTGCTCGCCATCAGGGACACCACTTACGTATCGGGAAACGGGCGCGCTGAGTTGAATTTTATCGGCCTTGGCAAGATCCAGAACCGCTCTCACTGTGAAGGCAGTGCTGAGTTGACCAATAGGCATATTCATGCGTACGCTCATAGCAGTTTTTTCGGCTGAATTTGCTGTCCCGAAAGCTTGCAGATAGGCAGGTCGCCCTGATTGCCAGATGCCGACGATAGCACCCGGAACTTCTGCCTTTTGGAGATGTTCGGCGATAAATTGGGTATACATGCTGGCGGTGTTGTGAAAACCGGAAACACCGGATAAACCGGAAAGCGCTGAAGCCTGAGCCGAAACACCAGCTGCCACACAGGAAAGTACAAGGGTAGACAAGAGAATGTGCTTTGGAGAAATCATGCTGTTCTGGTCCTTATGCAAGATGAATTGCCATTTCCATGCCTGCTGGTGAAAGCTGCAGTTTCATGGGGCAAGGCGCGGGCTTAGGATAACGCTCCCGGATATTTCAAACAAATCCTGACTCCAGATGAGCATTAAGAACTGAACCTGCTATTATCACGGTAAAATCCTGGGTTCTTCAGGTTGTTGAGAACAGATTAAATGACACATTCAGTTATAAAAAGGTGGAAATGATGAAGCTAAAGAGACAATGGGTCCTGTTGGGTGTGGTCGCGGCGGTATTTGCGGCGGGTTCTGCAGATGCCTGCACCCGGGTGGTTTATCACGGCAAGGATGGTCTGGTTATCACCGGACGGACCATGGATTGGAAAGATCCCATGCATTCGCGCTTGTGGATTTTTCCAAAGGGTCTTGAACATGAAGGCGGTGCAGGACGCAATTCTGTGCATTGGGTATCGCGTTATGGCAGCGTGGTGGTGACTTCATTGAATGCCGCAGTCAGCGATGGCATGAACCAGAAGGGTCTGGTTGCCAATATGCTCTGGTTGGCGGGCAGCAAGTATCCTGATGATTGCGGCAAGGAACCCCGTTTGAGTATTGCCGCCTGGGCCCAGTATTTCCTGGATAATTTTTCTTCGGTCAAGGAAGCTGTGGCCTCCATCAAGGCACATCCTCTGTGTGTGGTATCTGACAAGATTCCCGGCACAGATCGTTATACAACCTTGCACCTGTCTATTTCCGATGCCAATGGGAACAGTGCCATTTTTGAGTATATCGACGGTAAGCTGGTGATTCATGAAGGCCGTGAATACCAGGTCATGACCAATGATCCCGAATATTCCCAGCAATTGGCTATTGAAAAGTACTGGAACCAGATTGGCGGAACCACTTTCCTGCCGGGAACCAATCGTGCCGCTGATCGTTTTGCACGGGCAGCATTTTACATTCATGCCATTCCCAAAACGGCGAACCAGTCCGTGGGCGCGGCTGAAGTGATGAGTGTTTTGCAGAATGTATCTGTGCCCATGGGTATTTCAACGCCCGGACAACCCAATATTTCCTCAACGCGCTGGCGGGTGGTCGCGGATCAGACGGGCCTCAAATATTACTATAACTCCGTCAGCAGCATGGATACCTTCTGGGTTAATCTGCATCAGGCTGATCTCAAAAAGGGCGCTCCCATTTTGCAGTTGCCCATGGGCCAAGGCCAGGTTTATTCCGGAGATGTCACAGCGGATTTCAAGCCGGTCGGCAAACCTTTTGAATTTGTGACGGTATCCCCGGAAAAAACGCAACCATGATACCTTGCAACAACGGATAAAACCGGATTTAGAATGCCCAGTGCCCGGAAATGAAAAAGGCTGCCTGCAAGACAAGGGCAGCCATTTCCGCGCCCAGAAACGGAAGCACCCAGGTTTTACGGACGGAGCTTTGATATATCCAGCCAGCCGCCAGAAACAAGGGCAGATTGACATAAAGCAGGCGGTAAGTGGAAACCGGTCCCTGTGCCGCTCCCTGAAACCATAAGTAAGCAAAAACCAGAGGAATGCTGATGACGAGTAAGGCCCATTGACGTTTCCACCATAAAATCCCCAGAGCAAAAAAATTACCCAGCAAGATCAGAGCATTCATGAAAAAGTATACACTGCGGGCAGGGTTCAGCACTGTCGGTTCCAGCAGTAATGCATGGACTAGCGGCGTATAGTCTCCTCCCCACAAGGGAAATAGTTCGACAATATTTCTCAGTTTGTCCAGAGGCGATAAATGGCCAATATAGGGACCATGGGCCACTACAAAAGCAAAAGGGGTCTGGAATAAATACCATTGGTAGGCCATGAATACACCCAGCCCGCTGCAGGCGATTATTCCCAGGCTTAACCCCTTGAATAGGGAGATGAGCACAAGGTTTTGCCTGTCCGCCCAAACGCGCCCCAGTAAAACCAGCCATATTCCGAAAGCGAAAAAAACCATCAAAGGTCCGGAAGCCGTGCCGATTCCCGCCCAGAAAGCGGCCTGAAATGGACGTTGTTGACGAAGCGCAATCAGTGTGGCGATGGCCAGACAATTCATCAAGGATGTCGGATAGGCGCTGATAAAAAAAGCGGCAGCAGGATACAGTGCGTAACTCAGCGTGGCAAAAGCGGCGCTATCGGGTTCCAGCCAGTCCTTGGCAAGGCGCTGAAATAACAGCACCGAGAGTAGTCCAAAAAAGATGGCCAGCCCTATGCCAATGGCGGGAATAGGGAAAGGCAGGATGAAACTGAGGCCTTTGCAGAGAGCCGGATATAAGGGGAAAAAGATGATGTTTTGACCAAAATCGGCATGCGGTATGTAGCTGTACCCGTGCGTGGCAATGTCCACATACCATTTGGCATCCCAGTTGATCAAAGCCTTGGCAATGGTCCCGGAAACGGGATCCAGACCACGGCTGAACAAATAATAACCCAACCAGGTTCCGCCATAGATGGCCAGGGCACTGAGAAAAATGCTGCGGAGCAGCCAGAGCCTGTGCTTATCGGTCTTGTGTGCAGAAGGGGATGATTCCGGCATACGCTTTATTCTGTTTTTACAGGATCAGGCAGCAGGGGATCAGGCCGGGTGCCCTTGGCGTGCGGGAGGTGTTTGATTTGTAACAGGCTGATATTTTCGTGACTATATATTTCATAAGCGGTTGTGAGGTTTTGTGCTTGATAACCCTTTGGAATAGCGGCCGTTACGGCAGAAACATCGCGAGAGGGACAAACCAGATAAAGCGGGTTTTCACCCAGAACAGTCCGTAGTTCTGTTAATGACGACAGATGACGAATGGGCATGTCTCCGCGCCCGGCATAAAACAGGAAGCTCGGCTGAAACCAGTCCCAGGAGCCCAGATGATAAGGATGCTTGCCCTGAATGGCAGCAATTTCCTGTCCCATTGCTCTGGAGGGTTTGAGCGCATTGATCGGTGGAAGAATGACAAATACCAGAAGACCACTGAGGACAATACTGCCCACTCCCAGACTAGCCCATGCGGCTGACCAATGCTTTTTCCAAATCAGGAGCATGGCGAAAACTGCTGCAAGCATGTAGGGAAACCCGACTTCAACCATTCCAGGAAGATGCGGTTCGCGCAGGGGTAAAACCCAGGCAGCAAAAATGCTCAGCGCGAGCCCTACCAGAAACAATGTTCCGAAGGATAGAGCCAACCCCCGGGTTTGCGGTAACCGGGACTGGGCGCGGATTTTTTCAAACCAGAAGGCAAGAAGGATAAATAAAGGTGGATAGGCCTCCCAGACATAATTGGGAAGTTTGGTCGCAGAGAGGGTAAAAAAGGCGATCCAGGTGCCTGCCCATATCAGTAGAAACAGTGGTATGGCCTGGTTTTGCAAAAAGTGGCGTCGCTTCAGCCAAAGATCATGCAGCACTTGCGGTAAAAATATGGACCAGGGCAGCATGCCCAGAAAAGTACTGATGAGATAATAAAACCAGGGACCCCGGTGGCCTTGCATACTGTCATCAAAGCGCCCGATATTCTGCTCAAAAATAAAAAGGCGATCCCAATTCCAGTGGGTTTCAATACCTACCGCCAGATACCAGGGCAGCATGATTATCAAAAAAAGTGGAATGCCGGTTGTCAGTCGCCCCTCTTTCCATAGTAGGGGTAACTGCTGACGCAATAACAGAAACAAGACAATAATGAGTCCCGGCAATAGAAACCCGACGGGTCCTTTATCCAGGGTGGCCAGGGCCATGGCGGCATAGGCCCAATGGAATTCGCGGGTACGAATTTCTGGATAAATATATCCACGCAGATAACTCAATAACGCAATGGTGACCAATAATATCAGCAGTGGATCGGGGGTGGCACTGCGAAAAATAATGGTACTGTGCAGTGCGGTGGCAGTCAGTAACCCACTGAGCAGGGCGATGGACTCCCCGTAGAGGCGGCGCAGGGCGATAATCAAATACAGAACCAATAACGCCCTGACCAGGGCTGAGCCAATCCGTAATCCCCAGGAATTCATACCCAGTAAACGGACTCCCGACCACATCAACCAGTAATTCAGGGCAGGCTTGTCCGGCATCAAGCGGTCATTATAAGTCGGGACGACGAGGTTGTCGGCGGCAATCTGATCTTTCAGACTTTGCGCGTAAATGGGTTCATCAATATCCCAGAGGCTGGTGTTGCCAGTACCCCAGGCAAAAAAGAGGAACGCCAGGAAGAAAAGAGCGATGGCCTTGATCCTGAAGCCGCGCTGAAGATTCTGCTGCGCTGCAGTCATCTCGATTTTCTGCCGGGACAGTGCCCGGTCAAAGTGTTTGCAATCAAGGAAAGAAGTTCCGGAAGGGACAATCCCCGATTATACCCTCAGCATCGGGGTAAACCAAAGTGAACAACCAATGATTTTCAGGAGGCGTCCAACAGATCGGGCGCGCAATGACGCAGGGTTTCCTTGAGCATGACAAAATAGCGCTGGTAGCGCGTGAGTTCATGATCCATCAGCAGCATCTGATCCATCATGGCATCGGGCCTTTCTTCAGGCAGGCGCTGCATGATTTCCTGCCATTGACTGTTGATGAACTGGTGGCGCTCCTCCAGAGCATTCAGTAAATCATCCAGATCAGGATTTTTTACGGAATGCGTGGAGGGATGAAGTTCGGCGGCGAGTCCGAGTAATTGCGTTGATTTTATGGGGACTGTTTTCAAGGAGCGTGCTTTCATGAGGTTGACCTTGTTGAATTAAAATTTTTTCGTTTAACTGCAGTTTTTATGACTGTTGTAGAGCGGAAAAAGTTGCGCTTGGTTACAAAAAAACCGGCCGCGCCGAAGCAGCGACCGGTTTTTCAGCAAGCCACTATCAGTGGGCGCCGTAGACGCTTTTTTTAGTGAAGCGACCCCGGAAGACCCAGATTTGATACCAGTTGTACATGATCATGACCGGCACAAAACCGGTCATGAACAATGTAAACACCGCCATAGAATTGGCGGGGTTGGAGGCCGCCTGTACAGTCCATGTACCCGGGACAATATAGGGAAACATGGTTGCCCACATGGCCGCCCAGAGTAGAACTACCACCCCTTCGCCCCAAAGCAGGGCAATAAAATCATGTTGCATGGAGTGGTTGGTCATGGATTTGAAAGCGAAGAACAGGACGATGACAAACCAGATGGCCCAGATCCACCAATTGGGACCGGTCCACTTGGCAGCGGCCCAAGGGAAAATGGCATAAGACCAAACCAGAGTGATAACAATCGCTATTAACGCCAGATAGGAGAACAGGTTGGTCCAGGACTTGGCGCGTTCATGAATCACGTCGCCCGGTAAAAAGCGGGCACAGAGAAACAATCCTCCCGCCAGACCGGCGGCAATTACCGCACCAAAACCCGTCCAGATGGAAAATGGGGTCAGGAAGTTCATGGCCCCACCCGCATAGTGCATCACGGGGGTTGTGAAACCCCGATCAGCGATGCCACTCATGGCAATGCCGGATTTCATGGGGAAACCCTGTAATACGGCACCTAGCGAGACACCAGCGAAAAATGGCGCGAGCAGGCTGCCGATGGCGAAAGCCCAGCCCCACAAACGTTTGCTACTGCGGGCATGAATGTGAAATTCAAAAGCCACAGCGCGGGAGATGATACCCCACAGTGCCAACATCAGGGGAATCATCAAGAAGTTGAAGGCGGACCCGTAAACCAGAGGGAAAGCACCAAACAATACACCGCCAGCGACTACCAGCCAGGTCTCGTTGCCATCCCAGAAGCCCGCCATGGATGCCATGATGGCGCCACGTTCTTCTTCGTCCTTGGAGAACAAGGCAAAAATACCGGCGCCGAGATCAGCCCCGTCCAAAGCGATATACAGCAAAAACATCAGCCCAAGTATCATCCACCACCAGGTGGAGAGGGCAGATACGATACGAACAATATCTGAACTAAGTTCCATACTCATTACTCCGGTGACTTAATTAATTGAGGAGGGAGGAATAGATTCCTCCCTCTGATCCGGGTCTGTTAACGATCCGAGTGCATCATGGGCTTGTGGGCGAAAGTCGGTGCAACATGCCCGCCCCCCGCTTGCGCAGCATCATGATCTTCACTGTGATGCTGAAACAAGGTATCTGAGTGTGGAATGTCATTGACACCCTTCTGGATGACGCGTGTGAAGAAGTACCAAGCGCCGGACCAGACCACCAGCTCAAAAATGATATAACCGACAAACCAGACGATTTCCTGAGTAACACCCATGTTGCTGACCCCTTCGTAAGTCCGCATCATGCCGAATACCACCCAGGGCTGGCGACCGATTTCCCGAACCCACCAACCACCCCAAATAGCGAGGAAAGGCAGGAATCCAGAGAAAACCACTGCACGCAAGAACCACGGATGTTTACGTAATTCCGAGGCATTCATTTTGCCCCGCATGCGCAACCAGTTACCCCAAATAGCGACGAAGAATAAAGCGAAACCAATGGCTACCATCACCCGGAAGGCATAGAAGGGTACCCAAACATCAGGGCGCTCATTTACCGGATATTGGTCCATGCCCTTAACAACACCATTCCAAGTATGAGTTTCCAGCAAGCTGAGAACGTGTGGAATCTGAATGGAGAACAGATTTTTACCCGCTTCTACATCAGGAATTGCAATAAGATTCCATGAGGTATTTGGCTTGCCATCGGGCAGGTAAGTGTGAAAATGTCCCTCCATAGCCGCCAGGGAAGTAGGTTGGGTATCCGCTACGTCTTTACCGGCACTGTCCCCGATGTAAATCTGCAGAGGAGCCACAATCAACAGGGCCAATAAAGTAGGTTTCAAAAGTTTAATGAAGAGGTCCGCATTACGATTCTTGAGGACGAACCATGCACTCACCGATGCGAATACAAACAACGCCAACTCTACAGTGGCCACCCACATGTGAGGAAAACCCCAGACGAAGTTGTCATTGATAATGGCGTGCCACCAGTTGGTCACCTGGAACAATCCATCTTTCAGTACAACGCCATCCGGTGTCTGCATCCATGAGTTGGCTACCAGAATCCACATAGCAGACAAGCTGGAAGAAATGCCGACGTTGAAAGTGGCAAACAAATGCATGCCCTTGCTGATTTTACCCCAGCCAAACACCATCAGGCCGATGAAGCCAGCTTCATACATGAAGGCAGTGATGGTTTCGAAGCCAAGGATATTGCCGAAGAAGGGTCCGACGGCCTGAGAGAACGGGCCATAAAGAATACCAAAGGCCATTTCCATGGTGACGCCGGTAGCGACCCCTGCGCCAAAATTGATGATGAAGATTTTTTCAAAAAAACGATTAAGCTTGTACCAACGCTCGTCACCGCTTTTCAGCCAGGCAAGCTCCATGAAAAAGAGCAGCCAGGACATGCCGATGGTCATCGGCGTCCAGAGAATGTGCATGGAGGTGATCCAGGCAAAATCCAGACGGCTCAAAAGCACCGGTAATGAATTTTCGATAATCATGATGATACTCCCTTAGCTTTTTATGCTATTGCTGACTACTGGTTCATCATCAGCAAATGACGTGCCATGCTTCAGGTATCTATGAACACCAGCTTTATCAGCGTCTTGTAATATAGCGGATGACCATTGTGTGCATAACAACCATAACTGGGTGGTTTAAATGAACCGAGTGCTATAAAATAACCCGGTATAAAAATACCTGCTTAAATTATTATTGCGGGAAATTACTGGCATGACCTAATCTTTAAGCGGATATATTCGATCGGTTTATCCTGTTTGCTTTGACCAAGGAGTCGCCTCATGTCTGCAGCCCCTCTGACCGCTTCACCCGCATGGCAACATTTACAGGCACACCGCAAGAGCTGGGAAGATGTCACCCTGCGTCAACTTTTTCGGGAAGACCCTCATCGCGCCGGGCATTTTTCGGCAGAAGCCTGCGGGATTTATCTGGATTACTCCAAACATTTGCTGCGTCGGGAAACCTTGAATCTGCTTTTTGATCTTGCCCGCAGTCGTGATCTGGAAGCGCGCCGAGACGCCATGTTTGCCGGGGAAAAAATTAACCATACCGAGGGTAGGGCCGCATTTCATGCTGCTTTGCGGGCACCCAGGGGTACGGTCATGCGCACCGGGGGGGTGGACGTTGTCCCTGAAGTGCATCAGGTGCTGGAGCATATGGCCCGTTTTACCCGGGCCATTCATGAACAGTCCTGGCGGGGAGCTACCGGTCAGCCGATTCGGCAGATTGTGAATATTGGTATTGGCGGTTCTTACCTGGGTCCGGAAATGGCCTGGAAAGCCCTGCGTGCCTACCGGCATCCCGATGTTCATCTGCATTTTGTGGCTAACGTGGATGGCGCGACGCTCAGCGATGTGACGGCGCATCTGGATCCTGCAGAAACTCTGTTCATTATTTCATCCAAGACGTTTACCACGCTGGAAACCATGACCAATGCCCATGCCGCCCGGCACTGGATTACCTCTGCTTTGGGCGAAGACGCAGTTTCCCGGCATTTTGTGGCGGTTTCCACCAATGCGGAAGCCGTCAAGGCCTTTGGTATGGATACTGAACATATGTTCGGCTTCTGGGACTGGGTGGGGGGCCGCTATTCCATGGATTCGGCTATTGGCTTGTCCACCATGCTCGGCGTGGGGGTGCAGCATTTTCAGGAAATGCTCGCCGGTTTTCATGCCATGGATATGCATTTCCGGAATGCGCCGCTGGAACAGAATCTGCCGGTGTTACTGGGCCTTATGTCCATCTGGTACAACAATTTCTGGGGAGCGCAAACCCAGGCTATTTTACCCTATGCTTATGATCTGGCGCGTTTTCCGGCCTATTTACAGCAGCTACAAATGGAAAGTAATGGTAAAAGTGTCGATGAAGCCGGGCAACTGCTGTCCGTAGATAGTGGTCCCATTATCTGGGGCGAGCCGGGAACCGATGGACAACATTCTTTTTATCAGCTGATTCATCAGGGTACGCGATTGATTCCCTGCGATTTCATTGGTTTTTGTCATCCCCTCAGTGCTTCAGCAGAACCGCATGAATTGTTGATGGCGAATCTGATTGCCCAGGCAGAGGCTTTGGCTTTTGGCAAAACGGCGGAGGAATTGCGTGCTGAGGGTGTTTCCGAAGCGCAAGTTCCCTTCCGCACGTTTGCCGGAAACCGTCCGAGTAGCGTGCTTCTCGTGGATGCCCTGAGTCCGCATAGTCTGGGTACACTGGTTGCTTTGTATGAACACAGCGTATTCACTCAGGGGATCATCTGGGGCATTGACTCTTTTGATCAGTGGGGTGTGGAATTGGGTAAGGTGCTGGCTCAGCGCATTGTTTCTGATATGCAGGGTAAAACCCAACATCCCCATGATGGGTCCACATCGACCCTGCTGGAACGCTATTTGCGGCGACGTGGCCACTAGATTTTTCGGGAATGACCAGGTCCCATGCAACGGGGCGGGAACTTTTACCCAGCTATGGTTTTCCAATGAGGGATTATTAGCCGGATTGAAGAGCCGCCCAACAACATGAAACTGCCCATTGTTCTGGCCATTACGGCCGTATTTTCCTGGGGGAGCGTCGCCTGTGCGGCTGTTCCGCCTCTACCTCCCATGCCTACTTTGCCGCCACCACCACCCATGCCGGCGCCCCAATTGACGGGGATTCAGTCTGCCGTTTTGCTGGACATCAACAGTGATCAGATTCTGATGGCTGAAAATGATGAAAAGCCGGTTAATCCTTCGGGCCTGGTCAAGCTGATGACCGCCTACCTGATGTATCAGGCGGAAAAGCAGGGTTTGGTCCAGCCCGGCGAAAATGTGCACGTGTCCAATGACGCCTGGCATGCCCAGGGTTCCCGCATGTTTATTCAACCGGGAATGCCAGTGACCATGACGCAGCTCACCCATGGACTCCTGATTGACGGCGGCAATGATGCCGCCATTGCCATTGCCGAGACGGTGGCCGGCAGCGTTGGTGGTTTTGTGGATTTGATGAACCATGATGCAGCGGCCATGGGATTGCAGCACACCCATTTCACCAATCCAGATGGTCTTCCACAGCCGGGACAAACCAGCACCGCGCTGGATCTTGCCCGCTTGTCAGCGCGTTTGATTCAAAGTTATCCGCAAGTGATGCAGGTTGCCGGTAAGGTTTCCTATACCTATAACCACATCACCCAGTACAACTATAATCCCTTGGCCGGGCAGAATGGTGTGAATGGCCTGGGAGTGGGTTTGGCGGGTAAAAACAGCTGGAATCTGGCGGTCAGCGCAACTCGGAATGGTCGTACATTGGTGGCCGTGGTTTTGGGTGCGCCTTCGCGCAGTGCTGCGGGCAGTGATGCCAGCGCCTTGCTCCACTATGGCTGGAACGGTTGGCAGAATGTGTCTCTCTACAAGGCGGGGGCAACCGTTGCCCAAATCCATAACGGCGACTGGAGCCCGGCAACAGTGCAGGGGGTGACGGCAGGACCGGTCGTGGTTTCCGAACCCAAGCAGCAGAAAACCCGGTTGCAAACCCGCTTCGTACCGACTCCCAACCTGAAGACCCCCCTCGCAGCGGGGGCTGAAATTGGTACCCTGCAAATTTCCTGGCACGGTCATGTCCTGAAAACGGTTCCTGTTCAAACCCGAAGTGCGGTGAAGCCGGCGGGCTGGTTTACCCGCCTGATTCACGAGGGCGAGTCATGGTTATGACTGGTAACAAGAGCACCTGCTTTATAGCCCTTCGGATCTGGGGCTGATTTTGGCTGCGCGTGGAATTTCTTCCCGGCGCCGCTGGGTGTTCTGGACGCTTGTCGTGCTCCTGCTGGTTGCCCTGAATATTGTGGTGGGGATCGGGGTTTGGACCTGGCGGATATGGCAGGAATTACCACCCGTCGTGCAACTCGAAAACTGGCACCCTCAGGAGCCGCTGCGTATTTATGCGGACAATGACCACCTGCTGCAGGTGGTCGGGCCGCAACTGCGCTATGCCCTGCCTCTGAAGCAAATTCCCAAGACGCTGCAAGATGCTTTTATTTCTGCCGAAAATTCAAAATTCTATAGTCATAATCCGATTTATTATCCGGTCAGCTTTCCGGGCATTATCCGCGCGGCATTTGTGGATCTGGTGCATATGGCTCCCGTGCAGGGGGCCAGCACCATCACCGAACAGGTGGCCCGCAATTTTTATTTGACCCCCAAAAAAACCATTACCCGTAAGGTCGCGGAAATTCTGCTGGCTTATAAACTGGGCGCGCGTCTGCATCGTCCGCAAATTCTGGATTTGTACCTCAACAAGATTTATCTGGGCGAGGGGGCCTACGGGGTACAGGCAGCGGCGAAAACTTACTACGGCAAAACCGTCAATCAGCTGACTGTTGGCGAGATGGCGACCCTGGCGGGCCTGCCGGCGGCACCCTCGGATTTCAATCCGATTGCCTCACCCGCTTCGGCAAAAACCCGTCGCGATTATGTATTGCGGCATATGGCGCATTACGGATATATCACCAAGGCGCAGGAAGAAGCGGCTCTGGCAGAACCCATCAAAGCCCGTTATCACGCTCCGGCCAGCAACATAGCTCCCTATGCCACCGACTGGATTCGTAACTGGCTGGAAAAACATTTTGGGGCTGATTTTACTTACCGCACCGGTCTGCGGGTTTACACCAGCATCAACCCCACTGACCAGCGTGCTGCTGATCGGGATATTGCCGTGGGTCTGGAAAACTACGGGATGGGTCTGGACAGCATGGACCCCAAGGCCTGGCATGGTCCAATTGCCCAGTTATCGACGGCAGCCATGGAAGCCGCGCTACAGGGACAGCGGCCCAGCCAGTTACCCAACCATAATCCGGCCAATTTGCACTGGGGAGTCGTAGTCAAATCTACGCCGGAAATGGCGACGGTTTCCTTCGAAGGCCGTCATCTGGTACATCTGAGCTTGCGCGACGTCGCCTGGGCACGGTCTGCTCCCAAGGGTAATCCCCCCACCGCCGTCAATCAGGTGCTGCAACCCGGTGATTTGATCTGGCTGCGGCGTTATGTGGTCGCCGCCACTTCAGGAACAGGCAATCCGGTCTGGGGCACCAAGGTTTGGCACAATATTCCTCACAGTGGTTGGCAGTTGGCGCAGATTCCCCATGTGCAGGGTGCCCTGGTGTCGCTTGCCAGCCGCTCAGGGGCCATCCTGGCTTTATCGGGGGGCTTTAGCTATGAACTCAGCCATTTTGACCGGGCTCTATACGCCTTCCGGCAGCCGGGATCGGGGTTCAAACCTTTTGTGTATTCTTCGGCCATGGACGCGCCGACCTATCTGGCCAGCGGGCGCAAACATTATCTTACCCCGGTTTCCCTCATTGCCGACACGCCGCTGGTGATTCATCTCGGTAACGGACAGGTTTATGCGCCGACCAACTACAGTCGGACTTTTTCGAATATTCCCTTTCCTGTTTGGGAAGATCTGGCGGACTCTCATAATGTGCCGAGTGTTCGCCTGTTGATGCATGTCGGCATTCCTTACGCCAAGCGCTATGTGGAGCGTTTTGGTATTCCGGCAAAACAGATACCCGCTTCCCCATCCATGGTATTGGGGTCCGGAGACTTTACCCCCCTGCAAATCGCGCGCGGCTATGCCGTGTTTTCCAGCGGCGGTTTTCTGCCGCATCCCTATTTGATTCGGAAAATTGTCACTGCGCACGGCACCACGGTTTCACTGATGGATTGTCCCCTGGGGTATCGTCCGCCACCCAAACAGACGGTCATTCCGCCGGGGGTGGCTTTTCTGATGACGCGAATGATGGAGCGGGTTATCCGGGTCGGTACAGGGGTCGCCGCGCAGATCTTGCACCGTCATGATCTCGCCGGGAAAACCGGTACCACCAATCATGAGGATAATGCCTGGTTCAATGGCTTTAATCCCGATATTACGACATCCGTTTGGGTGGGCTATGACAATAATCAGTCCATGGGGACCTGGGCGGCGGGGGCTCGCGAAGCCTTGCCTATCTGGATTCGCTATATGCATACGGCGCTGACGCAGTATCCGGATGTGGGTTTCTTCCAACCACCGGATGTTGTGACGGCACGTTATAACCCCAAAACGGGTGACCTTGCGCCTCAGGGCGATCCAGGGCATCAGTATCCCATGGGATATTTTTTGTCCGGTTACCTGCCACCCAAGCCCAAACCCAAGATCAGTGCGGAAACCCGGAGTTTTATTCACGCATTGATGCATATTTTCTAGGAGACGGAGAATGAAGCAGTGGTTGGCCCTGATAATTATCGCCCTGTGTTTCTGGGGAGCTTTTGAAGTCAGTCACCACTGGCTGGTGCAGCATCCCGACCATCCTGACCAGCGCACCTTAAAGGTCATTTCTCATTAGGTAAAGGCTGTTACGCAGAGGTGTTTTTAATATCGTAGCCACGCATATTTGTGTTACATTTCTGGCCGTCCAGAAAATTTTTTGAGTCTGCAGATATTATCAAGGGAAGCCTTATGCGCCGTTTAGGAATCGCCATTTTATTACTGGCTGGAGCCAGTTCCGTTTCTGCCTTGGCTGCCGATGCGCCCATGCAGCCGGGGCTCTGGATGATGCATGTTTCTGGTACAACGAAAGTCTCTTCGCCGCCAGTCAGTACGCCCATGGAACGCAGTATGCAAATTTGTGTGAAAGCCCATCAAAAACCGGAATCCGTTTTTCTGCCTGCGGGAAGTGATCGCTGTACCGGCAGTCATAAAGTTTTGCCCGATGGCAAAACCCAATGGACTTTTCACTGTCAGGCACCGGGGGCCTCCATGACCCAGGTAGGTTGGTTTCAGACCAGCGCCCGTCATCTGAATTCGCACTGGGTCATTACTGCTATTGTGCATAGCGAGGCTCATTACGAAACAGTGACTGATATGCAAATGCAGGGCACTTACCTCAGTGCCCACTGTGGAAAAGTCAAATAAGTCGCTAGTTAAACAGAAGGCTGGCGCAGCAACTCCAGAAAAGCTCTGCTGCTGTGGCTGGCTTCCTTGCGATATAGCACCGAGAGGCGATGACGAATTTGCGGTTCCGTATTCAGGGTGATCAGCCCCGGACGCTGCCCACCACTGTCATTCAGTGCTGAAACAAAACTTACCCCCAAACCGCAACGTACAGCATCACGAATAGCCGCGAGACCACTCAACTCATAACGGATTTCCGGATAAATTCCGGCATCTTTGAGGGCTTGCAGAGCATGCTCGCGAATGCCTGACCCTTCTTCTCTCCATACCAGTGCGGTGGACCCCAATTCCTGCAAAGGTAATGGTTTTTGCGCCATCTGCAGCCAGTGCGGGTTTTCCGGTGCCAGCAGGACAATAGTGGTTTCCCGGAGGGTTTCCTGAACCCACTCGCTCTGTGCAGGCGAGGCCAGATCATCTTCTACAAAAACCAGATCAGCCTGATCGCGCATGGCCCTGGCGGCGCGGCTGTTGGTGGCTATGAGGCGCAGAGACACCCCTGGATATTGTTGCTGGAACCGGGCAATGGCTTGAGGTAGCAGGGTTTCCGCATTGCTGTGGCTGGCGAGAATGGATAGCGAGCCACGCAGCATTTTTTCGGTGTCCTGACAGAGATGGCGGGCGTCTTCCAGGGCATTTTCGATTTGTTCGGCAATGCGTAACAGCGCCATCCCCATGGCCGTAGGGGTGATACCGTGGCGATTTCGCTGATAGAGCGGTTCTCCGACAATTTCCTGGAGGTTTTTGAGACGGTGAGAGACTGCGGGCTGGGTCATGAACAGACTTTCTGCCGCCGCATGGAGATTGCCATGGCGCGCCGCCTGGGCCCAGACCAGCAACAAAACAGGATCAATACGCTGATGCAGCATAAAAGGGCTCCAGTATTTTAGAAATTACCTGTGATTATTATAACTATGAAAAATTAGCATTAGATGAATATCCTGTCCAGGTGCAAGCTAGCTACAAATTCATTGCATCGGAAAAATCGTCATGAAAATCCTTGCTGAAGTTCCAGGAAATGATCCCAGGGAAATCATCCGTCATTTCACACCCAACTGGTTCGCCGCCAATATGGGTACGGGCATTTTGGCGCTCATGATCGCCGAGTTTCCTTATGGCGACTGGGGTCAGAAAATCTTTGCACAGGGTTTATGGACCATTAACGTATTATTTTTCGCACTGTTTGCCCTGCTGTTTCTTGGGCGGGCGGCGTTTTATCCCGCCAGCTTTCGCCGCCTCTTTCATCATCCGGTGCAGTCCCTTTTCATTGGTGCCATCCCCATGGGTTTCGCCACCATCGTCAATGGCATGCTGATTATCTGGCCGGTCACGGCGTTGTCCCTGCAAATCACCAATGTCATGTGGTGGGTGGATGTGGCTTTGGCGCTGTTTTCGGTGCTCCTGGTGCCGTACTTCATGTTTACCGCCCAGGAACACAGCGTTGAAAAAATGACGGCTGCCTGGCTGTTGCCCATTGTTCCCCCGGAAGTCGCAGCGGCCAGTGGCGGGTTATTGGCGCAGCATTTGTCCCCCGCGTTGGGAAGCACCGTCATTTATGTGAGTTATCTGCTCTGGGCCGTTTCGGTGCTGCTGGCCATGGGGATTCTAGCTATCCTGCTTTTACGCCTGACCCTGCACAAGCTCCCCCATCAGGACATGGCGGTGTCCGCCTGGCTGCCTTTGGGACCCTTGGGAACCGGTGCCATGGCGATGATTACTCTGGGTTTGGCCGATCAGAAAGTCTTTGCGGGAACGACCCTTGCGGGAATGGGTGATTTTGGTTTCATGGCAGGCCTCTTTGTCGCCCTGATTCTCTGGGGATTCGGGCTGTGGTGGATGCTGATGGCGGTATTTTTTACCCTGCGTTATCTGGGCGAAGGTCTGCCTTTCAATATGGGCTGGTGGGGTTTTACCTTTCCCCTGGGCGTCTTTAACGCAGCCACCTACCTGCTCGCCAGGGAGACCAACTGGAGCGTGTTTTTACCCTTGGGAGCGCTGTTCACCATTGCTTTGGCCTTTTTCTGGGTCATTGTGACCCAACGCAGCTTTAAGGGCATGTGGAGTGGGCGCCTGTTTCGTGCGCCCTGCCTTTCCGCCGAAACAGGATTGCCGGAAGCCTGTGCTATCCAAAGTACGCCGCTTCTGACGGAAAACGACCTCAGTGAAATGAGGGATTAGAAGGATCTGAAAAAATCATTCAGAACTTTGTCGTAATAAAAGGAGATATCAATCATGAAATATCCAATGATCGCTGCTGCTGTAGGCGCTTTGCTCATGGGACCTCCAGTGGCCCAGGCCGATACTATGCCCCATGCGGAGCATTACCAGACGATTCAACAGTTTCTGGAAGCCGGCAAGGTCACCGGGAATATCCGTTCCTACTACTTCAATCAGCTTTATGGCGGCAGCCCATTACCCAATAAGTATGCCTATTCACTGGGCGGCATGTTGAAAGTGCAAACGGCGCCGCTCTATGGCTTGAGCGCCGGTGTGGCTTTTTATACGGCCAATAGTCTGGGTGCCAATGATCTGAATGCTCCCGGTTATACCCATCTGGATGCGCTCTTGATGGGGGAAAAAGACAGTCTGAATGTGCTGGGACAAGCCTATTTGCAGTATCAGGATCGCTGGTTGAAAGTGAAAGCCGGAGACCTATTGCTACATACCCCCTGGATGAATCCGTCGGATGCTTTCATGATTCCAAGCACCTTCCAGGCGGTCACCGTGCAGGCCAACCCCATTCACAACCTGCAACTGATCGGGATTCGCGAGTTTCGCTTTAAAAACCGGATACAGGGGAATTATTATCAAGAGACCCTGCTGAATCAAAATCCCATTTATCCCGATATGCCGGATCATATGGATGGCACACTGGCTTTCGGGGTGAAAGCGCATTGGCAGGGCTTGAAATCCAGCGCCTGGTTCTACAAGTTTTACGATTTGGCGAATCTGTTTTACGGTACTGTCCATTATGGAGTGTCCGGCTTGCCCTATGGCTTGAAGCCCTTCGCCGACTTTCAGTATGCGCGGGAATGGGCGGACGGAGCGCAATACGCGGGTCCCGTCAACGCGACCGTATTTGGTGGCATGGTAGGTCTGCAAACGCCTTTGGGCCAGGTTTTTGCGGCCTATGACGAGATCCCCGGTCGCAGCCCGTTTTCCATGGGTGGCCGGACTTTGTATAACGGCGGATTTGTTTCCCCCTATACCCAGCAGTACAGTGCCGATCCACTGTACACCAGCATCATGGATTATGGGCTGGTCTCATCTTCTGCGGCGGGACATGCCTGGAAGTTTGGCTTTTTGATCCATCCCCTACGGCAATTGCGGATCAAGTATTCCTACAGCATGTATTGTACGCATCCCTACCTGCCGAACGTAGACGCCAACTATCTGGATGTGACCTATACCCCGGGAGGATTCTGGAAGGGATTATCTCTGCGTAACCGTCTGGCTATCGATCATAGCAATCCCTATGCGAACTATCAGGGAACCTTTATTGATGATCGTTTGATGTTGCAGTATGTATTCTGATGTGACAATGGCTTTTCTCCTAAGAAGAGCCAAAACAACGCTTACTATTGATGTATTTGATTAATCTTTTACCGAAACTGCCCATTAACAATGGAGCCTTAAGATGATATGGAATAATTACTTACTAAACAGCCTGCACAGAGTTTGTACTTTTGAGGTATTGAATCAAGCGTTCACACGTAGAAGCAGATCTGCAACGACAATCAAAGCCGCAAAAGAAAAGCCTACGAAATGGCTTATAACCATTCTGCTTTGTTATTCACTATTGCTCAGTTATGGGGTGGCGTGGGCTGCCGATGCGCCTGCTTGGGGCCATGGACCTTACCGAATGCTCTTTGAAGTCGACTCAGCAAAACCATCGGCATGGTCGATGACTCTTGGTGCAGTCGCTCACATCGTCCACAAGGTCGGCATTCCACCTGCCCGGTTGGAAGTGTTGGCCTGGGGGCCTGGCCTGCAAATGCTCTTGAAGAATGCTCCAGATGCCATGGAAATTAACATTTTACAGATGCGTGGAGTCCGCTTCGTAGCTTGTCAAACATCCATGCGTCGACTGCATATTACGGCGCGTCAGTTGGCTCCCGGAGTGAGTGTAGTGGCTGGAGGCATGGCAGAGCTGATGAAACGTCATAATGAAGGTTGGGCCGAAGTCAAAATGTAAGGCCTGGTTGCAATGTTCCCAAAACCTACGTAATCACCACCCCCCTGCCGCTAGCACGATTAAGAATCGTGACGCAGGGAGAAACACAGACGTTTTCCTTCTTTCCCGACGCAAAGGAGTACCTTTATCATGTCACTTTTTGTTACTGCTCCTGACTTTGATGATCCTATTGGTCTACTGCTGGCCTGTCATAACAAAATTTTGAGCCAATGCGAAACACTGGAACAGTTGCCTGCACATCTGGTCAGTCACGGACCAGATGAGGAAGCCAGGCAGGCTGCTGGGCGTGTCCTCAAATATTTCTGTCAGGCTGAACGCCTTCATCATGACGATGAAGAACAAAATCTTTTCCCTCTACTCACTGCTCACCACAATTTTCCAGAAAACCTACGCGCTCCCTTACATAATCTGAGCCTACAGCATCGTGATCTAGAAAAAGCATGGTCAAAACTTTCTCAAGATCTGGAAGCGATAGTGGCCGGAAAAGAAGTTCATCTTTATCCAACCGCTTTCATCACTATGAATCGCGCCCACATTATCCTCGAAAACAATGAAATCTTTCCCGTAGCCCTACAATTGTTGTCGAGAGATACCCTGGTCGAAATTGGTGCGGCCATGCGACCACGTCATGTCGGGCCACACACTTAAAATGTCGAGATACCTGCTCATCCTGGTCAATACAGCATTTCTGCTGCTGACCTCTCTGGCCGTTGTACTCTATTGCTTCATGTATCTGTTACTTTTTACGGCTGCTATCCGATTGCGTTACACGCATCCAGATGTGCCGCGACCCTATCGCGTTCCGGGTGGCCGCAACTGGGGGCTCTGGCTGGTTGCCGGAATTGGCTTTATGACTTCACTCGCCTGTCTGTTTATCGGCCTGATCCCTCCGGGACATATGGCAGAGAACATTTATGCTCCCGCCATGATAGGTGCTTTAATTCTCATGATTCTTATCCCGTTGGGTTGGTATCGCTATCGAAGGCAAATTGTGCCAGCTTAATGGGTTGTAGATCGATATTTAACTCTCTATAAGGAGATTATCCCATGCCATCCTCTCTTTCTTCACAAACCATTTCTTTCTGCACGACCGATAGCGTAAAACTGGAGGCAGATATTTATCCTGCGCAGAATCCCTGGTGTGTGATGGCCCATGGTAAAGCCTACGATAAAAATGCCTGGAAACCCTTGGCTGTGGATATGCAACAGTGGGGATGGACCGTGCTGGCCCCGAATTTCAGAGGATATGGTCTGTCGGAACGGGGAGATAATGCCAGTTATGATCAGGATATCTTGGCCAGCATAACCTATGCACGCAGAGAACGCGCCAATCCAATCGTTCTTTTGGGCGCTTCCATGGGCGGGATCGCCGTTATCGCCGCGCTTGCAGAAACGGAGAAACCCGTGGATGCCGTCATATGGCTATCCCCTGCGGGAGGGGAGGAATATTTGCCACTTCTGGCCAACAAGGCGGCTCATGGCCTGTTGCTTTTCAGTGAAAATGAGGCTTATGCGGCCCCTGCCCGAGAAATCGCGAGTCACCCCCCTTTTCCTATTTCTACGCGTAGCTGGCCCGGCAGCCTGCATGCACACCAACTGTTGAATGATCCCGATTCCGGGCCTGAAGTAAGGACAGTCATTCAGGACTTTTTGGCCAGCCTCTACAATCCAATGCGTCACGCTTAGCGCAACGACTGCTTAATCGACATATTATGGCTGAGACCGCAGGGGCATTGCCGAGATGCGTAAATAAGCTATGAATGGCATGGATACACCAAAGTCGGAAAGCCGTTACTCCAACGAAACGGGGAGCCCACATCTTCTTGCCATTACCATCGCCGTAATGGCTTGCATTATCATGAATGTCCTGGACATCACGATTGTCAACGTGGCATTGCCGCATATGGAGGGATCGCTTCACGCCAACAGCAATCAGATTACCTGGGCACTCACTACCTACATGTTGGCCATGGTTATCGTGACCCCGCTGACCGGATTGCTGGTCGAACGTTTCGGACAACGGCAGCTCATACTGTGGAGCGTGGCCGGCTTCCTGGTCTGCTCGATCATGAGCGGACAATCCCACAGTCTCACGGAAATTGTCTTTTGGCGCTTCATGCAAGGGGCTCTGGGGGCATCGCTCGTACCGGTCGGACAGGCGATTTTGGTAGAAGCCTATCCTCGGGAAAAACGAGGAGTAGCCATGGCAACTTTGGGCATGGGGACCATGCTCGGTCCGATTGTTGGCCCCGTGCTCGGTGGCTATCTCACCCAGGACCTTTCCTGGCGCTGGTGTTTTTACGTCAATATTCCCATTGGCCTCATCGCGTTCACCATGCTGTTGCTATACATTCCCAGTTTCGGCAAAAGCGAGCATCCCCGGCCGATTGATTGGCTGGGTTTCATGTGGATGGCTATCGGTCTGGGGGCCTTGCAGATGATGCTCAGCCTCGGAGATCAGGATGGCTGGCTCAGTTCTCGTTTCATCATCATTTTGATGTTACTGGCGGGCATGGGGATTTTGTTGTTTGTACTGCGCTCGCTCAATGTTTCCCATCCACTGGTGAATTTGCGTCTCCTTAAAGATCGCTCCCTGACTCTGGGCAGTGCAGGAATCGGTTTATTCGGTTTGGCGCTTTATGGAACCATGGTGATATTGCCCATCTACCTGCAAGATTATATGGGCTATGAAGCGCAAACCGCAGGGTTGGTCATGGCCCCGCAAGGGATAGGCTCCTGGGTTTCCATGTGGATGGCAGGCAGACTGCTTAATCATGGGGCCAACCCGCGCTGGATGATTCTGGCGGGCGTCGGTCTGGGGGCCACGGGCACCTGGTTGAGTCTCTCCTACAACCTGCAGGTGAGCCCTTTCTGGATAATCTGGCCTGGGGTTATCCGTGGTCTCGGCCTGGGCCTGGTATCCATTCCTCTATTCACACTGGCTTTTGCAACCCTGAGCAAAGAACAGACACCCGAAGGATCGGGGATATTCAATCTGATGCGTAATCTGGGAGGCTCTGTGGGTATTGCTATCATTTCCACCATTATGACGGAAGAAGCCCAGGAGGCCTGGAATCAGATGGGTGGACATATCAATCCATTCAGCGCGGCACTGCCCCGCTATTTGCGTGATGCCGGATTACATCAGGGAACGCTGGCTTGGCAGGTACTGGGACAAACTCTGGCGCAACATGCAGCAATGCGGGGGATACTGGATGCATTCACGTTCCTTTTCTGGAGTTTCATAGCGGTCATATTGATTGTGTTACTCATGAAAAACAAAGCATGATCGTCAACTACACAAAATTAATGCGTTAAAATCGACAGATAAGGAGGGTGAACCGATGTTTAAAAAAATCTTGCTGGCAACAGACGGTAGTGATGCTTCTGAAAAAGCAACAACAATCGCTATTGGGCTAGCGCAGGAGCAAAAGGCCGAGTTGTTGATTGTTCATGTGGTAGACCTCTATGCAATGTATTTCGCCACACCAGAATCCATCGAGTTTCTAGTCAGTTCAGGTCAAAACATACTCAACCTAATAGAAAAACGGGCTCAAAAGGTCGGCGTAGTAACCCATACCAAACGGCTACAGACCGATGAAGGCGGAAATCACATCGGTGAGTTAGTCCTTGGCGAGAGTGCCGCCTGGGAGGCTGATCTTCTCGTGGTGGGTAGCCATGGCCGTCGTGGTTTGAACCATTTCCTCATTGGGAGTGTTGCCGACTGGATATGTCAACGCGCCCGAATACCCGTACTTTTGGCGCGGTAGTGTGAATTTCGCGCAGTCATTCTGGTCAAACTTTTGCGTTTGGCCGTGCGATGAATTAACGAAGATGACAGAGTTCAAGTGACATGAGTAATGTAATGCCAATCATAAATGCAATAAACAATAAGTTATGGATTACATTATGTTGATGCCGGCACCTGCCAAGTCTTATGGACTCATCGTATCGGTGATGTTCACCCTGCGATGACCATCACCGACCAACTGCTCCTGTTTTTCAATGGCACATTTCGTGTGCAGACAGACCTGTACGTTCGAATTCAGCAGAAGACAGATGCTGCGGAACATAGTCGATAGCAAGCTTTTGTTTCCACCGATAAAAGGCCCGTAAGTGATTGCGTGAGCCCCGCTCTAATTCTGCATAGACCGCAAGGATTTCCGGTTTATTGGTGCGTCGGGCCACTTTTTGTAGGTCGGCTATATCGAGTTCTTCAATCAATAACCCAACGCGAACGGCGTCTGCCTCGCTCCGTAGTCCCTGATTAATCAGATCATCATACAATGCTTGCAAATCGGCACGATAGAATTGTCCAACTGCCAACCCCCGAGCCGGATCAGATTCCCCATAATGCTCAAGCAAAGCCAGCATCGCGTCCATGTGCACTTGTTCCGAACCGGTAATATTTTGGAAAGGACGGATACCCCAGCGCTCGTATAAGCGAATATAAACGTCTCGCGCAATTTTTTCCTCCTCTCGCATCAACAGCAAGTCGGAGCGTTCTTCGCTCGTCAATAGGCCACGCGGTGACGCAGCGATGTCGGCACGAATTTGCGCAAGGTGCGCTGCGCGCTGCTCCGCATGTTCATTTTCCATGAATTCAGACTCAGTAGATGTGTTTGTGCTCGCATTAAACCCGTGTTGATCCATTCGGCGGCTATTTCCACGGCCACCATTTCCACGACTGCCATTTCCACAACCGCTTGACCTCATCCGGCTTTCACCAGAACGCTGATCGCCGAACTGTGAACAAGACTTTTTATTTATATTCATTATGTTACCCCTTTAAACATCATTTCAGACCTAATTCAGAGGGTCTGAATCTCTGTAAGTGCCTCTTCAAGAATCTTCTTGATCCTTTGGAACTGCTCCGGGACCAAAGGAGAGGCTTGTATTCGTTGAATAACTGCATCGCGCAATAAATGGAGATGTTCGCGTATCTGTTGCGCGTCTTCACTGCATCGGGTCGCGATCCGTTCTTCGATGGCCACAACCATCGCGCGATTCTGTTCAAGAAACGCTTGCCCTTGTTCAGTGATGACGTAAAGTTTCTTGTTTCCCTCAAGAATTACAGAAACATGGCCAAGATCTTCGAGCATTGCGAGCATCGGATAAATCATCCCGGGACTCGGACTGTAGATCCCCCCGGATTGTTGCTCTAACAGCTTGATCAATTCGTATCCGTGACGTGAATGCTGGGCAATATGCTGCAGGACGACGTAACGCAGCATGCCCGGATCAAGCATACGAGATCTCCGTCGGCCTTGCCCTGATCTGTGGCAAGGCCCGGAACATTTTCCCTCTTGGTCATTGGATAGTTTCATGGGAACCGCCTTTTAGATATATCTAATTATGATATATCTTATAGGGTGCCGTGAAAAATACAAGATCATCACCATTACTCAGGGATAATTTGGGGTAGATCCATTCCGCTGCAATGGAAGAAGCCAGAGTAGCTTAAACATTCACTCTTTTGTCTTGACTAAAGGGATCCACTATACGTGGGGAGAGGCGCTGGTCAGCAGGTCGTTGGTTCGATCCCCTCATAACCCACCAAGTAAAAACAGACACTTAGAAAAAAAGTTGCTCGGTGTCTTTTTTTGGTGCCAACCGAAGGCTAAACACATACAGAAAAGCAGAGCCATCAAAACGCAAGTCGGTCGTCACCGCCAACAGCGGTGACTGACGTCATCATGGGATTGATTTCAAAATAGGAACATTTCAAATGGTAACCAATGGGCGTATGGCATTAAACCCACCATCAACAGATAAAATCTGCCCCGTAATTTGTGCTTCTTCAAGCAAAAATAGAATAGCCTTTGCAACTTGATCTGGCTGGATCAGCTCACCAAGAGGATACTGTTTTTGAGCCATTTTACGGCTTTGTTCATTGCGCAATAAATGCGCCGCAGCTTTTGTATCCATTAGGCCTGAGCGAACTGCGTTAATGCGAATTCCGTCGCGGGCATGTGTGGCGGCAGAAGCCCTGACGAGCGATTCAAGGCCACCTTTGGCAGCAGCAACCGCTTCATGAAAAGCGACTCCACTCTCTGATACCACTGATGATACGAAAACTGCGCTCCCACCGTTATCACGTTTTTTCCGAAGTGTCACAAATGCCTTTAACATAAAAAAGGCAGAGTCGAGATTGGCTGCAAGACAAGCCCGGTATTGTTCCTCAGATGTTTGTAATAACCCGGCTAACAGAAAAGAACCAGCCAGATGTGCTAGTCCTTCAGGAACTTCATCACGCTCCTTGAAAAAATTAATCACCGAACCTGTACCCGTCATAGTCGATACATCGGCCTGAATAATCGTTATTTCTGATGACTCAAAAATAGCAGGTAAATCTTTTTGACGAGTGACTGCCAGTATCCGCCAGTCACTCTTTAATGCTAAACGAATAAAAGTTTCAGCAAGTGAACCCGAAGCACCAGTTACAATCAACCAAGGTTTCATACAATTTCTCCTGCGAAGAATGGTTATCGTTTCTGGTGTCATTGATTATTTTTTCATTTCTATGATCCTATATGGATTTGTTGTTTCTGAATAGAGGAGAACAACTGATACTTCCATAATATTATTTTACCGATCAAAAAAAATATCTATCGCTGAAATGTCCACATGAAGCAAAATTTCCGATGATGATTTTGGTGCGGGTTATGCGGGATTCAATTTGCTGGCGAACTACCTGCCCGATTATATCAAACTCGACAGAGGGCTGATTATTGATATTGATCGCCACTAACGTCGTCAGGCCATTGTCCATGGCATACAACTGACCTGTCGGGAACTGAATATTGGCATTCTGACAGAAAGTGTGGAAACGCTGCATTAAAAACGGAACATTACTCATTTTTTATGGTCTACACATGTGGTATTTTAATTTTTTGCTCAAAATATATAAGGAGGTTTTGATGGATCTTGAAAAACAGTCTGATGGCACTTTTCGACTGAGGATGAGCAAAGCCGAGGCTGACAAAGTGTCTGATGCCCTGCTTAAAAAAGCAGGGGATTTTAATCGCTCCACGCTTGATTTTGCCTATCTTTCTGCAGAAGCAGTGCTTTCCATGGATAATGAATTCCGTCAACCGAAGTCATTTTATCAAGGAGAATCTCATGCAGGTTAATATTGAAGATAAAATGGTCGTTGCCACAATGACCGCGCGAGAAGCGGGCAAGATTATGGAATCACTGGATAGCATGCCATCCTTACCGGCAGACCTGAAGCCTTTTCAGGAAGTTTTTAAAGGAATCAGCATTCCAGACAAAAGAAGGGGAGAAGTCCGGCATGAATGGGGCGATCCTCTTGATTTGGATCCAGATATCGGCCCAGCGTAACGAAAAGGCCGCCAATGGGCTTCGCCTGCAACAACTAAAATAGGGTGGTCATCCAGGTCATCCATAAATTACACTTATTGTTTACCGTAGTGCGTGTGCTTGGGTAGTTCATATACTACTCAGCACGTGCTGTGGCTATCTGTCCATCCCATCCAATACGGCCTTACGCTCTTTCCCCACCTGTATGCTGAGCTACCAAGCAAAACCCAGTCGGACAAAATTGAACTACAGCCCTTTCGTATTTTCAAGGAACCATGAAATTCATGGTATCCCACTCCTTGCAAAATAATGGGTATGTGCTAATTGGGAAGGAAGACGGGGATGGACAAGGTGAACAGATGGCAACAGCACTAGGAAAAAAGGTGGCGGTGAAAGAGGCGAAAACCTACGACTTTGTCTGGGAAGCCACCCTGCCCGGTGCCAAAGACAAGAAAAAAGGCGAAATGAATGCCGCCAGTGCCAATGTGGTGCGGGTAGCTCTCCGCAGACAGGGACTGGTGCCGGTTACAGTGCGCAAAGTACCCCAACCGTTGTTTGGTGAAAAAGGCGTCAAGGAAGCTCAACTGGTCGTCATGGTCCGTCAGCTTTCCACCATGATCAACGCCGGAGTTCCGCTGGTACAGGCTTTTGAACTGCTGATTAGCGCCACCCAGGGTGCAGCCATGAAAAAACTCCTTAAGGGTATCCTTAAGCATCTCAAGGAAGGTGAATCACTTTCTCAGTCCATGGCGCATTTCCCCAAGTATTTTGATCGACTGTTTGTGTCCTTGATTGCCGCCGGTGAACAAGGCGGTATTCTCGACACCATCCTGCTGCGTCTGGCCGAATACCGCGAAAAAACCCTGGCCCTCAACAAAAAGGTCAAGTCCGCCATGTTTTATCCAGCAGCCATCATTACCGTGATGCTGGTGGTGGTGGTGATTTTGATGATTTTCGTCATTCCGGTGTTTTCGCAACTGTTCAGCAGCTTTGGAGCCACCCTGCCCCTGCTCACCCAGATTGTCATCAACATTTCCAACTGGATGAAAAGTCACTGGTATATAGTCGTACTCCTGCCCATTGCCGCCGTGTGGTTATTCATTTTTGCCTACAAGCGCAGCCTGCCCTTCAAAACCGTCATTGACCGGATTTCCCTGAAAATTCCAGTACTGGGTGACATTTTGTTGAAAGGGGCCGTCGCCCGCTTTATGCGCACCCTGTCCACCATGCAGGCGGCGGGCGTGCCCATTCTGGAAGCGCTGGAAACCCTCTCGAAAGTTTCCGGCAATGTAATTATTGAAAACAGCGTATTACGGTCCCGCGATGACGTCGCCGCCGGTGGTCGCATCAGCACTCGCCTCAAAACCGATGGAGTCTTTCCCATCATGGCCACGCAAATGCTGTCCATTGGCGAAGAAACCGGCGCCATCGAAGTCATGTCCGGCAAGGTGGCGGATTTTTACGAAAACGACGTAGAAGAATCCGTCAATCGCCTCTCCACCCTCATGGAGCCTATGATCATGGTGGTGTTGGGTGTGATTGTCGGCACCCTGGTGGTCGCCATGTACATGCCGATCTTCAAGATGGGCGCGGTGGTGACGCATGGGGGGTGAGGGTCAACTCCAAGTCGGACTGACATTGATTGAGCTCATGGTCGTCATTGCCATGGTCGCCATTGTTCTCGCAATTGGCATACCGGAATATCAGAATTTCACGCGATCCAATACCTTGTTGGCGGAAGTGCATACCTTAAAAGGCGATATTGCTCTGGCGCGCAGCGAGGCTGCGACGACGGGTAGTAATGTGGTCATTTGTCCGTCGGGTGATCCAACCAGCGCAAACCCCAGTTGTAGCGGTACGAATCAATGGAATACTGGCTGGGTGGTCATGGCCCCAACCAACAGTAGTTGCTCAGACACCAGTGGCGCGCCCTTTAAAGTCCAAGGTGCTTTCTCCTCCCAAAATACGGTGGAGTTTTCTCCCAGTTCAAATGCACCTACGTCGTTATGCTTTAACCGCAACGGCTTACCGGCCACTAGCACCACCGCCAACACCCTGTCCGGCATGTTCGTCTTCAACACGCCCGACAACAATGCCGATGATCGTCTTTGTCTGGCGATTAATGGTACGGGCCACATGAATATTCTCGCCAACGGTCAAAGTGGGTGCAGTTGATGAAAACAGGACACCGCATCATCGGCATGCTGACCACAGGCAGATACGGCGATCAGGGATTTAGCCTGATTGAGGTGATGATTTCACTGGTCATCATTGCCGTGGGCATGTTGGGCGTTGCCGGTATCATGGCCCTGTCCATGAATAATGATACCAGCTCGCGCTTGCAGAGTCTGGCGGCACTGGAGGCGACCAGCATGGCCACAGCCATTCAGGCCAATCAGGCGTATTGGGTCAATGGTGCGGGAGCCAGCAGTAGCCAGACTGCGCCCACAAGCAGTTCTCCAGATTGTGATGGCACGACCGCCTGCACGGCCTCTGCTATCGCCACCGAGGACTTGAGCAACTGGGGCTATACCATTGCCCAATCCCTGCCCAACGGCACGGGCACGGTGGATTGCAGCACCCAAGCGCAGACCGGAACCAGCCCCGCTGCGACTACCTGCAGCATCGGTATACAGTGGCAGGTCAACCAGATGGCGAATGACCATCAGGCAAGTACCGCTGCCACAGTCTCGACACAAAGCTACGTACTGGTGGTGCAGCCATGATCCGATTAGGCAAGCTCAAAGTGCATATATTTCCGCGCTCGGCAAAAGCTCCATTCTCCTGTCCGCCAGGCTATTCGTTGATGTCAGCGGATGAAGCCGGATTAGGCATTGTCGAAGTGCTCATTTCACTGGTGTTGGGCATGTTGCTCGCCATTGCATTGTTTACTGTTCTGCATGGAACACTTTACGGTGCCATTTCTCAACGCGGCATGTCTGCCCTACAGGAAGCAGAACGGCGAGCCGTCAACAATATTCAGCAGGTCGCGCATTCAGGGGGATATTTTGTGGTTAGTCCTACCCTGAGCACAGTCGGGCCAACGCCCTTGTCTACGTTACAGGCCAATACCGCACTGGTTGCTTCCACATATGCGTCGCCTTACGGAACATTCGCTCCAGGGCAATATATTGATGGCGTATCTTCATCAAATTCATCCGGAATGGGCGATGTTTTGAACATTCGTTTTCAGTCCGCCGAGAACGCCAACACTAACGAACCAACCACCATGAATTGTCTCGGCCAAACGAACAACAATAGTACGACACCCATTTACTACAATAACAGCTATTTTGTGGACCCCAACACACAGAGCCTAGATTGTGCAGTAAATGGTGGTACCCCGCAAATTCTGGTTGGCAATGGGAGTAACGGCGGCATACAGGTTCAAAGCATGTCTGTACTGTATGGGGTAGATACAAATGGATCGGATTCGGTAACGGCCTATGAAACAGCGAGTCAGGTGAGCAACTGGTCTAATGTGTTGACGGCGCAAATTACACTTAACTTCAACAATCCACTCTATGTCGCTACCGAGAACAACGGTCAACCGCAAACCATTCCCTTTACATTTCTGGTAGATTTTATGGGAGCAGGCGGTGTCAACTGAAATCCAGCAAGATCAAATAATTGGCAGGTTATCCGAGACCGTAACGCCTAACGACGGATTGCTCCTGACACCTGCCTGCGGACAGAAAGAGTCGGGTTATATTCTGGTCGTCAGCTTAGTGGTCATGCTTTTGTTGGCCATTATTGCCCTCTCCTTGCTGGGTAGCAATGCCATTCAGGAACTCATTGCCGGCAATCTTTCTGAAAAAACCCGCGCTCTGCAAGCCGCCAACAGCGCCCTGAACTACGCAGAAGGTTGGGTGACACAAAATCCATCTGCAGGAATTGCATGCACTCCAGGTACGACTCCTACCACTCCCGTGGTCTGCAACATTAACAGTCCAACGCTGGGAACCCTTGATCCCAATGACCTGACCGTACCAACCACTAACGGTGCCGCTATTGGCACGATTTTTCAGCCACCGGGGATGACCGTAAGCACCAGTGGTGGGTCCAATACGGTCTACCAACTACCCCGCTTTTACATTCAGTATGTCGGACTGGTATCAGACAGTGGCGGGACCGTAACTGGCAGCCTCTACAAAATTACCGCTGCCGGTTATGGAGGCAACGCCAACGCTGTTGCTATCGTGCAAGCGTATTACCGAGTTTATAATAGCCCATCCACCGATGTCATGGGACCGTGAATATGAACAACATCAAAGGTTGCAATAAGCAGCAGAAACTGCTCATCACATTAGCTTTAGCCGGTTCGTTATGGTATTTGGCACCGACGGCGCAAGCAATTACTGTTACTGATAATTTTACAGGGCAATCTGCTAATTTACCTTGGCTGGCTCTCGGTGATGCCTGCTTAACTGCAGGAAGTGGATCTGGAACTATTCCTTCATGCAGTACAACGATCGGAAACTTAACTGGTTCCAATCAACCCAACACCTATCAGAGTGCAATAACGGCTCCAACTGGTTCAGGTGCTCTTATATTAACACCAAATATAAATAAACAAGAGGGCGCCATTATTGATCCAAACCCTTTCCCCAGTAATGCGGGTGTTACTGTCACATTTAATACCTTTACTTTTGGTGGAACCGGAGCAGATGGTATCGGTTTTTATCTACTGAATGGTGATGATGCCAGTGCAGTTCAAAATAAAAATTTTAGCATTGGTGCGATTGGAGGAAGCCTAGGTTATAGCTGCTCTCAAAATTCAAGCAATGAATCACAGCCTAACGGCATCGCCAATGGATATTTAGGTCTAGGTATTGATGAATTTGGAAATTTCGTTAATCCGAATGACAACACGAACTCTGGGCCTGGTTTTATACCTAACAGCATTGCCATGCGCGGTTATGGAAACGTAAACGAGGCATCAATAGCTAATGCATTAGGAGGAACTTCTGTATCCAATTATGATGTAATGGGAACCTGTCAAAGTGGTGGAAATATACAAACTGGTTGTAGCTATCAATATGTGTGCACACAAAATTATTTTGGACGATGCTATAACTATTCATCTGAACTAGTTTGCCAAAACAATACCAATAAATACCTACCAGACTACAAATATATCCCTAACAGTGAAGTTACTTTACCTTCTAATCAACCCATCGCTAATACCAATGCCACGAGTGCAAGTACAGCCACTCCCATCAGTTATAAAATAACCATAACTCCTGCAGGGCTTCTTTCATTTTCTTATAGTTACAATAATGGGGCATATCAACAAGTACTTAATAACCAGTCAATAAGCAGTTCAAATGGACCCATGCCTTCTTCATTTCTTTTTGGTTTTGGAGCATCGACCGGTGGTGATAACGATTTTCATGAGATCACTTGTTTTCAGGCTGCACCGGCCAATCAGTCCAGCTCATCGGCTAGCGTCAACGTACAAGAAACTGGAGAACTACAGACCAGTTCACAGGTATTTCTCGCTTACTATAGCCCAGATAACTGGTGGGGACGGTTGACAGCACAACAAATTAATGTGAACTCCAGCTCAGGTGTAGTGACGGTCAATCCCGAAGTGAATTGGGATGCCGCTTGTGTATTGACTGGTGGCGTTTGCGCATCGACGTACAATGTTGGTACCACACAAGACCCTACAGGTTACACACAACCTACGTCAAGCACACTAGCACAATATTATAAATACGATGAAACCTTACCTGCATTAACCTGGAATGGCAGCAGCGGAATTTCTTTCAACTGGAGTGCCCTGAATTCTTATGAACGAGGCTGGCTCAATGGCGCTTACGCAACTTCAGGTAACGGACAACACCTGCTTCGCTATTTGAAAGGTGATACCAATACAAATTATGAGGCTACAAGCTATAATCCCGCTGATTCAAGTCCACAGTTTCGTATTCGTACAGAGATACTAGGCGACATTATCAACTCCAGTCCTACCTGGATCGGCGGGCCAGATGAAGGTCTGCCGGCAACCTTTAGTAATGCCATCAATCCCAGCGCCGCATCAACGTTAAATACAGCAATAGGAACGATAAACACGTATCCCGCTTTCGCAAATACCGAATCAGACCGCCTTAACGTCGTTTATGTGGGTGCCAATGACGGTATGCTGCACGGGTTTGCAGCAGGTTCCTACAGCAGCAGCGGCTTTGTCTCTACGAATAATACCGGCCAGGAAGTACTTGCTTACGTGCCCTATGCGGTTTTGCAGAGCTTTAACAGCGAACTCAACACGGCCAACGATTATGCGTATCCCGATTACGGCCATAACTTTTATGTGAATGCAACCCCGGCTTCGGGAGATGTTTTTTATGGCGGGAATTGGCAGACCCTTTTAGTAGGAGGGATGGGTACAGGGGGGCGCGGTCTGTATATGCTCAACGTGACGAATCCCAGTCTTTCTAATGCAGAACCTGCCGACGTGCTGGCAGACTACACCTTCGCCAACCAAGGCCTAGTGCCGTCTAACGCAACAACGCCCACGCCTCCTGGATGGGATGGAGTGAACGTCAACACAGGGACAAATAGCTATGCTGCTACGATGGGTGATCTCTCTGGCAAACCTATTATCCGTCTTATGAACAATGGTGATTTCGCCATCATCAGCGGCAATGGAACGAATAGCGATGATGGCGAAGCGGGGATTTTTATCTTTTTGGTAAAACCTTCTGCCAGTGGGTTTTCTATTTATAAAACCATTTTCCTGGGAACAGGAACGGGGAATTCAACAACTCCTGACGGTATTGACTATGTCTCTTCCGCCGATCTCAATGGGGATCATTTCGTGGATTACCTATACGCAGGGGATACGGACGGCAATGTCTGGCGTTTCAACGTGACCGGCAGCTCGTCAGCGAGCTGGGGGGTTTCCACTTTTGGCAAAAACGTACCGACGCCACTGTTCACCACAGCAACCGGTCAACCCATTACCACCAGAATTCTGGTAGACACGAACATCGCACCAAATGGTTCTCCACAAGTGATGTTGCAGTTCGGGACGGGGAATACTATTCCACTGACCAATACTTCGCCAGCTACTTACGCCACCACGCCACAGGCTATTTATGATATCTGGGATGGCGGCATGTCCACCTGGAATGGGTTGTCTGGAGCCACACAGTATAATGCATGGCCGAGTGGTACAGCCCTTCCATTAACCCCTGGAGATTTACAGACCAACATTATCACCAATACAGGAATAGCCAGTAACGACAACCAGGCGGTCAATGTCTCCTCAAACAGTGTTTGCTGGGCGGGCAGTGGCTCCTGTACCGGCAACAACGCACAATACGGTTCCATGCTCGATTTGCCATCTGTTACCAGCAGCGGCACCACGCTTTATCAGCAAGTCACTTATAACCCTTCCCTTGTGGAAGGTGCCGCAGTTTTTGATACGACCATACCACCGTACAATAATGCGCAAACCTGTACGAATGACCTGCAAACTGGCTTCACTTATGCGTTTAACCCTTTGACAGGTGGCGCAATTGCCAACGGATTTTTCCGCAGCTCAGGCACCAATAGCGCGGCGATTACCTTAGGGGGTATTCCTGTTTCAGGACTGCAATTAAATGCGACGGGTTCGCCCACAGTGGTCAGCGCCAATGGACAGTCTGTTATGGTACAGCAAACTGTAAGTGGTACTCCGGTGGCTACCGAGGTATTTCCCGTCGGTGGCATGGGCAGCCAGATCAACTGGATAGAGCTACGATAAAGGACTGAAGCCTATGGAATCACGATCCAACACATATATCGATCCTGCGGTGGTCATTTCTAACCAGCGCTGCAATAAACGGGATTATCAGCCAAAATGGTGGCTCACCTGGAATAGAGTTCCACCCCGAATGGTGTTTCAACCTGATTGGGGCTTTACCCTAATTGAACTGATGGTAGTTATTGCCATTATCGGTATTCTGGCGGCAGTCGGGATTCCCATATATACCAGTTATTTGCAAACCACCCGCATGGAAGATGCCAAATCGACCATTTTGACGGTCGCCGCAGCGGAACAAAAGTATTATTCGACTAATAATGCTTATACCACTTGGACAAACTTGGGTTATGCCAGCGTGCCGAATACGGACTATTATACTTTCACCTTAACGCCTACTACTACTCCGGCTGCAGGATTCACCATTTCCGCGACTCCAATAGGTTCACAAGCCAGTAGTTCTTGTGGGACACTTTCAGATAACAATCTGGGCGTCGAAACGAGTAGTAGCGGTAGCGATTGTTGGTGATATGATTTTGCTTGATTATCCATTCAATAGACCGACGCGGTAGCTTACCCGTTAGCAGATAGTCGGCCTCCCACCCGCCCAGAGCTTTTATGTAGCTGAATAGATGAACGTCAAAACCAACGTATTGATTGACATGCCATCCTTACACCTAATGTTCGTGCTGTGAATGGTCCTTGCACAGTGAAGGATTTGCGGATGATGGACAGGCTGATCGCCAGACAGTCGGCCCGGCATGCCGAAACAGTCTGAATCAGGCGAGTGCAGGGTCATCGTGTCTGGCGCTGGCCGTCGAGATAGGCGGTGAGTGCCCGGCAGGTTTTATGGAAATTTTGCTGGAGTGCTGCGGAAATATTCAGGATTTCAGCACCGCTCATTGCATGGGGTTTCAATGCCTCCGCCTGTAAGCAGTTTTCCAGCAGGGCGTGGGCGCCCATTTGCACGCTGCTGCCTTTCAGGGCATGAATGGCATCCTGATAGCCGGGGTAGTCTTCCTGCTGCAGGGCTGTCTGTATGACCCGCAGTAACTGTTCACCATCCTGGGCAAAATCGCGCAGGATCTCCGCCAGAAATTCCGGCCCACCCAAATCCACAATCCCCTGCAATGCGGACTCATCAATCAAGGCCCCGGAACGCGTAGCGGCCGCTGAAGCCGTGGTCCCCGCCGGCGCTTTTGCGGAAGCCGCCCGGGGTTGGCACAATCGGGCAATCTGGTCCAAAAGCATACGGGCATCCACCGGCTTGGTGAGGTAAGCACTGGCCCCGGCTTCCAGACAAGCCTGCATGGATTCGGGCGTGGCATCGGCGGTGAGCATGATGACCGGAACCGGATGCGCGGTTTCCATCATCTGATAGGCTTTCAGGACATCCAGTCCGCCCTTGCCGGGCATGTTGCGGTCGAGAATCAACAAGTCCAGAGGAAAGCTGCTTTCCGCCAGAATATCCAGGGTTTCTTCGCTATCGCTGGAAACGCGCACATGGTGTCCCGCCTGCCGCAAAATTCCCTGCACCACTTTCTGGTTAATGATATTGTCTTCGGCAACCAGTATGGACAGGCCTTTTTTACCCTGGCTTTGCTGATAATGATCATGCAGAGAAACAATATTGTTGCCCATGTTTTCCCGGGGGTTCTGCACGGTATGCACCAGGTTGAACAGCATTTTTTTGTCGATGGGCGTCGTTAAGACCGCACTGAAGCCCATATCCTGAAAATAGCGGTCAAAACGCAAGGAGGCATCGCTGACCAGCACCCAAGGTGTATGACCTATCAGTTGCTCGTCACGGGCGAGGCGCGCGAAATGATCGACGGCCATATCCATCATTTGTTGATCCACAAAGACCTGCCCGAAGCTTTTGCCCCGGTTTCCGGCACTACGCAGCAATTCCAGGGCACGATGGGAGCTGTCTGTTTGTGTACTGGGAATATTCCAGGTTTTCAAGGCATTCCCAAGGGCTTGTCCCAGCGCTGGATTGGCCAGAATCAAAACCGGCGTCTGTTTCGCCCGATTCACCACGGTTTCCTGAAGCGTTTCAGGTTTTTCAGCCGGTTGTAAGGGCAATTCAAACCAGAACCGGCTGCCTTTGTCGGGGACACTTTCGACCCCTATCTGCCCCCCCATTTTTTCCACCAGTTCCTTGGCAATGGTGGTCCCCAGCCCCGTTCCTTCCGCATTGTTTTGTGTGGCGTTATGTACCTGGGTAAAGGCTTCAAAGAGGTGTTCCTGGGCCAATTCGCTCAGTCCACAACCCGTGTCGATCACTTCAAAACGCAGGCGAATTTCACGATGCGTCATGGGCAGACTGCGCACCTTGATTTCTATGCCACCCTGTTCCGTAAATTTGATGGCATTGCCGATCAGGTTATACAGAACCTGCCGTATGCGTCGGGTGTCTCCGCGCAATAGATCCGGGGTGGACTCCGGGGAATCCCAGACCAGATACAGGCCTTTTTTCTGGGCCAGTACCAACAGGGACGAACAGGACTGGTCCAGCAAGCTGCGCAGGCTGAAATCTATGGGATGTAACTGCAGCTTTCCGGCTTCTATTTTGGAAATATCCAGAATATTTTCGATGAGTTCCAGCAGGGTCCGGGAAGAGTTTTGAATCAGCCCCGTGATTTCGGTTTGTTCGGCCGATAGGGACGTTTCCCGAAGGAGTTCACTCATGCCCATGACGCCATTCAGCGGCGTGCGTAATTCATGACTCATTTTGGCCAGAAACTGGGATTTGATGAGACTGGCCTTGCGTGCTTCTTCAATAGCGCCATTCAGACGCGAAATGAGTTTGCTCATGTATAAAAACAGGACCCCGAAAATAATCAGGGTCGCCACCAGGGCGTGACTGTCGCCGATCCACAGATTGCGGGGGTCTAAAACCGAAAAAATACCAATCATACTGATGAAAGTGGCGGCCACCGCATAGCGGGTCCCAAAGCGAAAGCCGTTACCAATGATAACCCAGGGATAAATACCCAGCAGTGGTAATCCGGCAATACCCGCACTGGCCTGGATCAGATAGGTGGCCATACCGACATCCATGCACATTCCGATCACGCGACGCAAAGGTGATTTTTGCGGCCAGACCCAGATGCTGGCCAGCAACAGCAAGATCGCCGAAAAAAATACCAAAGCGGTCTGATTCAGACTCTGCAGGCTATCCTGTTGATTGAACCAGCTGGTGTAGGGATAGGTGTACACATAAGCATATAAAGCTAGGCCCATCAGCAAGCGAACGCTGGCCTGCTCCAGTTCATTGCCGGGGTTTAATCCTAAGGATGGGCGGCGCATAAAAGCCTCTGAATTTTTTGAATTTCCGCATATTGCTGAAAAAAGGCCTGCACGCATTGGGGATCAAAATGTTGACCCGACTGCTCCCGGAAATACGTCTGTATTTCTTCGGTAGTCCACGCCCGTTTGTAGGGGCGCTCAGAAGCCAGGGCATCAAATACATCGGCAATGGCGACAATGCGCGCTACCAGGGGAATCTCCTCACCCTGCAATTGCCGGGGATAACCGCTGCCATCAAACTTTTCATGATGGCCCCCGGCAATGACGGCGCCCAGTTGGGTATAAGGCGAACGGCTGGCGGCCAGAATGTCCTGACCAATTTGCGCATGGGTTTTCATGATGTCGAATTCGGCCGCAGACAGCTTGCCCGGTTTCAACAAAATCGCGTCGGGAATGCCGATTTTGCCGATGTCATGGAGCGGCGCGGCCAACTCAATCGCCTCACACTCACTCACTGGTAGCTGCAACGCCTCGGCAATGCAGCGGGCGTAGCGGGCCATGCGGGTAACATGACATCCGGTTTCGTTATCCCGGTATTCGCCGGCACGGGCCAGGAGCATGAGGGTTTCCTGTTCGCGCTGGTGGACTTCTGCGGTGGCCGCCGCCACCTGGTTTTCCAGCCATTGCGACCGATCCCTGAGCAGTTTTTGCTGGGACCGCAAATGCAGCAGATTACGGCAGCGGGCCTGACACTCCACCGCATCCAGCGGTCGGGTTAAAAAATCCGTGGCCCCGGCTTCCAGGGCCTGATAACGAATTTGGATATCCTGGATGACGGTAACAATCACTAGCGGCACGTCACTGCAGCCCGGCAGGCGCCGGACCTGACGGGTAAACTCCAGACCATCCATATCGGGCATTTTATAATCCACCAGAATCAAATCGGGTGGCTGGTTCTCAAGGGTGGCCAGCGCCTCCAGGGGGCTGGCAAAACTGTCCACCCGCAGATGCGGGGAGAGTTCCTGCATGATTTTTTCGAGAATCTTGCGACCGGTGGACTGGTCATCGACAATGACAATTCGGGTCTGCAGCTGGGTATCCTGCGCATCACGTTTCTCAACTTTCATCTGCATCGCTCCTGTTTACCGATACGGGGTCCGCACTGGAAGGTTTACGGGTGGTTTCGTCGGCATTCTCTTCCATCACGCACAGCTCCCAGTAACGGGTGCGCTGGCGTTTGTTGGCCTTGGCGCGATACAGGGCCTGGTCGGCATAGCGCAGCAGAGTCTCGAAATCGTCGGCGTAAACACTGTTGGACAGGCACACGCCCATACTCAGACGCACCCCCACCACCACGCCGGATTTGAGGTGAATCGGTTCATTGATGACGACCTCGATTTTGACCAGAATCATTTCCAGTTCCTCGAAGTTGTTGAAGCCTTCAATCAGCAGCACAAATTCATCCCCACCCAGACGCGCCACATAGTCGCTGCGGCGCAGGGCGGCATGCAGGCGGCGGCCCACTACGCGCAACACATGGTCCCCCGCCTCGTGGCCGTAAAGATCATTGATGGGTTTGAAATGATCCAGGTCGATCATGCAGATGGCCAGGGCGTCGTGGCCGCGCTGGACGCGGGGTAAGGTAACGGCCACCTGGTCCATGAGCGCGCGCCGGTTACCCAAACCCGTCAGGCGGTCATGGCAGGCTTCGTACTCCAGCTGTTCGCGGGCCAGCCATTCGGCGGTCACATCGCGCTGAATGCCCACATAATGGCTGATGGCGCCGGTACGCTGGTAAATAGGGATAATGCTTAAATGGTTCCAGAAGGTCTGGCCATCGCGGCGGTAATTGAGCAGGCGGCCGTTAAAAAACCCCTGACCACAGAGGGCCTCGTCAATTTCAGTCAGGGTCCGGGGGTCGGTACGCGGGCCTTGCAGATGGTGCAGCCCGAAGCGGCTGATTTCCGCCAGGGTATAACCCTGTCTCTTATACACATCTCCGAGCCCACG
>NZ_JACKYY010000106.1:0-1419 GCF_015100075.1 Acidithiobacillus sp. HP-11 | reverse complement strand
ATCGTCAAGGGACGGACCAGTTTTGCCTTCTCCGATGTCCGCAAACTGATTACAGATGAAGCTCTCTCCAGCCATTTTCTGGGACTTTGGCCCCATCTCTGCCAACCCCCTCATAAATCATTCACTCAGATGCTCATGCGTATGGTGGCGTAGCATGCGGCGACTTATTCCTCATGAAAATCGGTGAAACTTCAGATAAATCATGTCACCGTATTATTCATAATAGTTGCCTGATTGGCACAATAATTCCGCTGAATGGAACCATTGCCCGAGCCTCAGCCCAGTTAGAGAACTTAGCGTTCCAGCATGAATTGCATGAGCTTGTGATGGATGCGCCAGGCCGTGGGTTAGCTGACACCGAGTTGACGACTCAGCACAAACGCGGATATCCCGGTTTTCGCCTGGCTGATCGGGTAAATGGCCAGAAACAAAAGGGTCAAAAGCAAATACGTTCCTTGAAAAAGTGTTCCGGCAATCAACGAAGTCTGATAACGACAATGGCTGCACTGAAAGGTCTTGCGCGAGCCGCATTTCAGAACAGAATGCCGGGTTCTGCCACACCGGGGGTAGTGAAATCCGTTTGGCCAACGCGCCGATTCCAGGGCTGTTGCGCACTGTTCTTCGGTGCAAATCGCTGCAGAAAACATAAATTTTAAAGTGACATGAATTTCATAACCACCCATGAAAATCACACTCAAGGAATATACCGTCTCCTGAACGTGCCAACAGGTTAAGTACTGAAGTTTCACCGTTTTTCCGCGAGGAAAATCGGCATGGTCAACAAAAATGTCGGTCATTAAATATCGTGATTATTCATGAATAATACTTATTTTCGAGCTATTTGGTTACCCTGTTTTTTTTGTTTTATTTCTTGTGAATCAGTTAGATAAAGGTGAACAGAACCGCCTTCCGTGATATAATGAATGCTCATTAACTCACTGATTATAAAACGCAAGAGGCCCTGTTCGATGTCCATGCTACGCGATTTACTCCTCCCTTTCCAATCGGCATTTTCGGATTCGCGACTAGGGCGCGAACGGGCTCAATGGTTCCCCTTTATCCNNWTGGCTATCATGGTCCCCTTCACCTCCTCCATGAGCAGCAATCTGCTGCGCTCCCTGCAGACCCTCTTTGGCCTGGATGTGAACGCCCGCCGTTTCTACCTCTTCATGGCCTCCACTCAGCTGGCCTGGGATCGCCTCTGGCCGATTGCCTGGAATCTGATTCCGTCCCCGCTGGTCGATGGGCGCTTGATCCTGGCCCTCGATGACACCCTCAACGACAAAACCGGTAAGCGGATCTTCGGCTGCGGCTTTTTCTTCGATCATACCGCCAAGGTGAATCATCCCACTTATCCCTGGGCACAGAATATCGTCATGCTCGGCCTGCTCAAGCCCATCAAAGGCCGCTGGGCCTGTC
>NZ_JACKYY010000107.1:0-1375 GCF_015100075.1 Acidithiobacillus sp. HP-11 | reverse complement strand
GTTTTGCCTTCTCCGATGTCCGCAAACTGATTACAGATGAAGCTCTCTCCAGCCATTTTCTGGGACTTTGGCCCCATCTCTGCCAACCCCCTCATAAATCATTCACTCAGATGCTCATGCGTATGGTGGCGTAGCATGCGGCGACTTATTCCTCATGAAAATCGGTGAAACTTCAGCTCTGTATACCCACGGTCAAAATCTGGAAGCGCTGGCTAGAGGCTACGCCGCCGCCAAAACCGCTGCAGCACAAGCCAATATCCAAATACTCAGCCCCACTCGAGAAGCCTTTGACGATTTTGCTGAACTGACCCGTGACGGGTCCGGGACTCCGGTTCATGCGATTCCTGTAGATCATCTTGCTTACCGGCAGACACGCATCGGCGTCAACAGCAAAATGTCCATACAGGATGCGACTCTTCTGAAAGTACAAATTACTACTGTACAGCCGCTCGTTATACCCTTCATAGATCAAGTTGGGCGTGGCCTCTATGCCTTGAAACAAGAAATGGGCTTACCCAGCATTTTTGGTCTGAAGTTAAGTCCGGTAATGGGTATTAATGGCCAAATGGGCTGGGGAATCCCTTTGCAGACAGACACTGTGATGCGCATGCAAAGCCCTGTACTTGTGGCGGGGCTATCTAGTCAAAACCAGCTTGTGCAACACCCAGCGGCGGAAAGTGTACCCGGTTCCACCCCACCTGCTTCGAACATGGAGCCACTTCCTACTTCTCCCAACGATCTCGCCACTATTTCTGACGATAAAGCGCCGATGTCCGATCACATTTGTAATGCAGGTACCTGATGCCACGCGTAATTCACAGAAAAATCATGTTGAGTCAATCCATTAGGTTTGTTCAAAAATGCCTACAGTCCTGCCTACTTCTAACGTCCATTGCGACTCGCGCCACCCCGGAGAATGAAAGAGAATGGGAGCGGGTGGCGGCGGATTGAGATCGCACGAAATTTTGGTGACTTGATCCCGTTTCTAACGTGACCCGCCGGGCCGACTCGTACCCCGGATTGCCTCCATGAGAGCGCACATTAATAGGACCGCCTGTGGCTTGCTGCAGGCAGGTTGATTCGGCATCGGCATCCGTCGCCTCCCACGTTTTCAGTATAGATGGAGAGGAAAGCCAATGGAACTGAAACCCATTTTTCAACGTGTGATCGGCCTGGATATTCAT
This sequence comes from Acidithiobacillus sp. HP-11, assembly GCF_015100075.1. Taxonomy (NCBI): domain Bacteria; kingdom Pseudomonadati; phylum Pseudomonadota; class Acidithiobacillia; order Acidithiobacillales; family Acidithiobacillaceae; genus Acidithiobacillus; species Acidithiobacillus sp. HP-11. The sequence goes on along the minus strand of NZ_JACKYY010000107.1, from coordinate 191 downwards.
CAGGCACAAGTGACTGTTAAACAGCATGCCCTGGCGTTGCTGCAGACCTTGCCGGGGGTGGATACCATAGGTGCTGCCTTATTGCTGGTGGAAATCGGGGACGATATGAAGGCCTTCGGGAGTGCCGATCGCCTGGCGTCGTGGGCCGGTCTGTGCCCGGGCAACAACGAATCGGCCGGTAAGCGCAAAAG
>NZ_JACKYY010000110.1:0-1270 GCF_015100075.1 Acidithiobacillus sp. HP-11 | reverse complement strand
AGGTCCAACCGCTTCTCCTCCACCGTGAAAGTCACATGATCCACCAACCACGGCGGAACCAATCCTAACGCGAGAGAAAACAGCTCTTCAGGGACCATCAGCTAACTCCTATTCAGGGCACGACCGCTCCACAGCATTCTACCCCCTACCCACTCAATCTGACGAAGAGCCAAAGCAGATATCTGGTTTCGTAAGTCGGCAGAATCCGGAAACGCCAATGGGGCTTTTCATCTGGCCTTCGCTTACAACTTCGGCGAGGGTGTACCAACCAACACGCATAAAGCCGTTTATTGGTGGCAACAATCTGCAAAAGATCGCAAGAAATGAGCCAATTTTGTGCTCAAGCGTATATTGAAGATCCTTGCGGTAGTTTTATTCGCGGCATTCTGGGAATTCTGGATTGGTCATCAAGGCCACATCCATATAGAACGGCTTTTTGAGCCCAACAAGAGTCGCCCCCTCTTCGTTGGCACGCCATCAAACACACTCTCAACAATGCAAAAGACAAACAAAGCAATGTAAGCTCTCTAGAGCGAAAATGATCATGCATCCTGTAAATACTTCCACCTCAGGTAGTTGGGCAAAAAGGCTGCGTCTACCTCTTGTATGGGGCATCTATTCCATTACTTACAGCAGCATGTCAATGAAGTAACTTGGAGGTAACAAGACATCCTCTTCTCATGATTGGTTCCTGAACATCCCCCTTTTCCCCAGCATTTCACGACTCTTTTTAACACAGGCGCTTTCGGCTCCTGTGGCACACTTTCCCGGCTTTTATTGGCTTCAAGCATTTATCTAGAAAGCTGTCGAGGCTTCTGGAGGAAACGGATTCCATTCGCTTAGATGCTATTGTGCAGCCCCTTGAAATTTTAGTGGAGCGTACCCATAAATCTTTCAGCCTGAGAGCAGGCTATGATTGTTAAAAGGTTATTGTCATAAGATGGAGGTATACACCATGGCTAAAGAAGTATCCCGTCCCACGGTTATGGATGTGCGTCCGACTGATCCACTGGAAGGCGTACTTGACACGTTTATGCCCGGATTCTTTTCCCCGGCATCTTTACGTAGACAATCCTATCCACAGGTTGCCAATATAGATGTTATTGATCGGGATGACGCCTTTATTCTCAAAGCTGAAATACCCGGTGTTGAAAAGAACGATCTGGATATCCAGGTGCATGGTAACCAAGTTTATCTTGGTGGTGTGAAACAAGAGGAGAAAACGGAAAAAGACGCGAACTATGTATATCGTGAACGGCATTACGGCGAG
>NZ_JACKYY010000104.1:0-1873 GCF_015100075.1 Acidithiobacillus sp. HP-11 | reverse complement strand
TTTCAACAGTCTGCTCCAGTCCGCCAAATCCAGGGCACGGGGCTATCGCACCCACAAGAATTTTATTAACATGGCTTACCTCGTACTGGGTAAGCTGGATCTCAAGCTACCCACTTAAAACAGCGAGGAACCTCAAATCACATCCGGGCGCGAAATTTCCGCATTTCATTTATATCTGGTTGCCGGATGATCATACTGCCGGTTTGTCCCCCTGCTATTACACGCCAGACTATTATGTGGCCAACAACGACTACGCCACGGCCAAATTTATCCATTATCTGTCTACGACCCCGCAATGGAAACATATGGCAATTTTTTTGAGTGAGGATGACGCACAGTCCGGTGCTGATCATATTAATGGCCATCGGACATTGGCGCTGGTTATCAGCCCCTGGGTCAGAAAGGGCATGCTGAACACGCAACTGGACTCCCAGGTGAACATAGTCAAAACCATTGAAGCGACTCTGGATCTGCCGCCCATGTCCCAATGGGATGCCAATGCTTCGGTCATTGGAGATATCTGGACTGACCATCCGGATTTCGCGCCGACACCAGCGGTACTTCCCATACAGGTGCCAGTCTCTTTTAATGCCGGTAAATGCAGCAATCGAACATTATTGCGTAGAGAGGCCGGAGCCACGGGTCATATTCTGACTGCCAAATGGTTGAAGGCACATACCGATCCACACGGGCAACATCTGGCGCCGGTAAGTACGGAGAGTGCCTACACCCCTACTTCGCTACTCAAGGTCAGCGGGCCGGAGCAGTTGAAGCAGGAGTGGATCGCCAGTAAGGGTGTCAAGAGCTATGAACATTTTATGGCTTACCTTCATCATTATGCGCAAGTTCATGGAACGACCATTGCCAGCTATGAGGCCAACGAAGGCAAACTCCATTAAACAAACCGCACTATATTCGGTTGCCGCAATCATTCACCTTAAGTGCTTTGTTGCGCAACCGAATCAACTATCCAGCAAAAGCGGCATGATGGCCGGATGAAACGTCATACCCCACTGATTTATTCCTAAAATAAACTTTATTAATTGCTGTAAATAAATATCCTGAAGGAAGGAATGATGAATCAATCATAATATTTTATAGGTACATTTAAAATATTATTATTTTATCATCTTTTTGATTTATATTGTTTTTTATCAGGAAAACCAAAAAAATGCCATTTGTAAGGAAAATGTCATCAAATTGTCGCAATAGTGTCACATTCCGTTGTTATGCTACTCACCACTAAAGGTATAGAACTCTACGAATGATTCTTGCAGCGAGCGTATGCAAGAACGGATAGAGGGCTGCATATGCAACACGCGTCAATCAGACACACTGCCGTATATGATTACCAGTATCTTTGCGCTCCAGCCAGACAGTGCCGGTCGGCAGGCTTTTCGCGCCCTATCCAATGTATCCCTCTGTTGACCCATTTTGGGGTTCATCACCCAGCATTTCGTTGTCAGCCTCTGCTTGCTATGGAGCCTGTAATCCTATGAATCTTCATTATCTCATTCACCTCGCCAACTACTCGGACGGGGTTCTATACATACTGGGCCTGATGCTGCTGGTGGAACTGGCCGTGATGGTGGATCGCTTCTGGTACCTGCGTCGGACCATTCTGCGTGGTCTGGTATTCGTGCAAGAACTGGGGCGTCATGGTCGCCTCGATCGCGAAGCTCTCAATACCCTGGCAGAAGATGCGGGCGACCTGCCCGAAGCTGCCCTGCTGCGTACCGCCGCTGCCCATAGTGGTCAGGTGAAAGGCGAAGCCCTCGCCAGCCGCCTGGAAGAAAGCGTGCTGGTCATCGCGCCGAAACTGGACCGTCGCCTGTGGTTGCTGGACACCATTATTACCCTGGCTCCCCTGCTC
>NZ_JACKYY010000111.1:0-1094 GCF_015100075.1 Acidithiobacillus sp. HP-11 | reverse complement strand
CGGCGGAACCAACCCCAACGCCAAGGTAAACAGCTTGTCTTCGTCCATCATTAACCTTCCCTAGATCAGCAATGCCCTAAGACTACCGTACCCTCGTATCCACTCCAAGTAGCGAGGAGCCCTTTTTCATCTCCGAGCCATGCCACGGCTTTACCCACATCCTCAACGGTCTCTCCAACATCGGTTATCACTACGTCGCCAGGTTCCGCATAGCGCAGAACCTTAGCCATATTTTTTCTGACTTGAGAACGCGCACAAGTCGTAAAAACACCATACTGTGTGTATATTTCACCGTAATGGATAACACTGATTCCATTTTCGACGTAGTCAGCTTTAGTAAAGCGCTTCCCGCGAATAAATTCACCAATATCCCCCAACGCCTTCCACTCCACTTCCCCATCTTCAAAACTCAACAACTGGTCGCGGTAATAGTTGTATTTTTTTTTGCGTAGGTTAAGCTCGGTGGTCAGCTCGGTGGTCAGCTCGGTGGTCAGCTCGGTGAAAGTGTCGAGTATGCGCACGATTTCGGCTTGAATGGCCAGTGATTTTTTGGGATTTTCTGGGCAGGGGATGGGGATCTTTTTATTTGAATAGTTTCCAATCCACTGCCGCTTGTGATCGCCATCTACCAATTCGCTTGGCAAGGTATTTAACCAGTAGTAAATATATTTAATTAAAAACTTATCTTCATCGCTTGATGAAATCATCTTCATGGCAGAGGACTTTGCTTTGAAATCGAAATCCACCCATTTATTTGCAGTTGTAAAATCATCGAAAATTATTACAGGATTCTCAGATGCTTTATATATGCCGGTAACTTCATCAGTATAACCAAGAACAAAGGTTTTACCTGCAGTCAAAACAGGCGTATCAAATTCATCGCTGTAATTTGTTGAGCTCACCAAATATTTGGTCGGCTGCTCATATTGCGTCACATCACCTAGATCTGAAGTTTCACCGATTTTCATGAGGAATAAGTCGCCGCATGCTACGCCACCATACGCATGAGCATCTGAGTGAATGATTTATGAGGGGGTTGGCAGAGATGGGGCCAAAGTCCCAGAAAATGGCTGGAGAGAGCTTCATCTGTAATC
>NZ_JACKYY010000113.1:0-1001 GCF_015100075.1 Acidithiobacillus sp. HP-11 | reverse complement strand
CGTGGGCTCGGAGATGTGTATAAGAGACAGGGTGGGGGCGGTGCAGGATGCGCATAATATCCGCCAGGGCCCGGAGGCGGTCCAGGGGGATAGGCATAACATCCCGCCAACGCCATCAAGGTGCCGAACAAGGTCGCTACACGTAAAGCTGGCTGCCAGACTTTACGGCGCTTCAGCGACTCCATTTCATGGAACATACGGTTCTCCTGTAGGAAGATCGGTTTTTTATCTTTCCCCGAACAAATGGCTCAGGGGTTACGGTATAAAAATGTGCATACCTCCTTTCCGCTTTGCGGTCACGCTTTTCGGACTTGTGTAGCGCTTTCCAATATTGAGAAAGCAATAAGCGTTCCAGCACAGCGGAAGGATCTTGCGACAGAAGCGACATACTGAGCCGTGCCCGATTCCAGAAGAGAAGAGATCCGTTTTTATGGTAAGGGCATACAACAGGGACGCTATAGAGTCATATTGTCGCTAAAGTACAACAGACCTGCTGAAGAAAGGGCCATCTAGTCGCACCATTTCGTGAGCAGACGGCGCAGGCCACTGATTACATGAAAAATCTATCCCACGGGAACCTTTGGCATAAATTCTGCTGTCTTAGTCTCTGGACTCGACAGGGAGATTGCCTACTTCTTGTCTATCCCGAGTGGCTTGATCGTAACGGTGTGACTTCGAAAGTCCTGCCATCACTTTCCGGCTGTTTTTTGACTCAACCAACAGGAGTGTTCCGATGATTCAGAAAAAAACATGGCTTACCGCATTGACCCTCGCACTGGCATTACCCCTGGGCGCAGAAGCGTCCGTATATGGCGTCATGAATCAGGTTGGTGTTTCCGGCAATGTACAAGGGGCCACCAATCGGTATGGGAACACCAACGGTGGACTCGGTCTACGGGCCAGCCTTTACAATGGTGGATTGTTCGGCACGGCGAAATACCGCCATGAGTTCGGGGCTACCTACCAGGGTTACACCGGTGGCAATACCAACACCATTGGGC
>NZ_JACKYY010000103.1:0-1942 GCF_015100075.1 Acidithiobacillus sp. HP-11 | reverse complement strand
CATTATATCACGGAAGGCGGTTCTATTCATCGTTATCTGGCTGATTCACAATAAATAAAACAAGAAAAATAGGGTAACAAAATAGCGCCAAAATAAGTATAATTCATAGATAAATAATAATATTTAATGACCGACATTTTTGTTAACCATGCCGATTTTCCTCGCGGAAAAACGGTGAAACTTTAGTTTTTATAATACCAAATTAAATTAAATGCACGAAGCTTAGGTAGGTTTATCCCGTTACCGTTCGATCACAGTAACGACACCAACAGGCTCAAGACACCAAGCATTATTGAAAACCCATCTGACCTCAAAATTCAGGATAAAACTAATAACAATGTCATGATTTTGGGTGGGTTTGTGTGTAGTTAACATATCTATATGTGTGTACAAAACTTATCGTTTAAATGCTGAACTATATGGAAAAACTACGGTATATGTGCGTTATGTGATGATTACCTAAAGATAAGATGCGCATTCTATACAGAAAACCTTCGGACCGATAATCCGAAAATCAACAGATAAATAAAGGATATTTAACGGCATAAAAAGAAAACACTGAAATTCTACAGAGAATGGCATCACATGCTTCGTTGAAGTGACTTTTATTGGTACAATATGTATTAAGAGATATTTTTGAAAAATGCAGAAAAAAAGGAGCCATGCGTGGATAAATTAACAGAGCTGATTGCCGACGGACCGGATAAACGTTATACCATGAAGTCGGTTGTTTTAAGCCGCTACGAAGACATTAATACTGCTAGAAAATTAATGCGTACCTGGAATGACATTGCTGATGCTCTCGGATTTACCGGGCGCGGAAAAGATGTGGCTGGATGTTATGCGCGGGTCTCTATGGGCATCAAAAAAGGGAAGTTAATGGTACCTGTAAAAAAGCAAAAGACGAGTATAGGTCGTGGCTTAGATATTCATGAACGGCTCATATCCAAATCAGGAATCATCAACTTGGATGATCCTGCCAATCAATGAGTTTTTTACCATCTACTGAAAAGGAATCTTGTTATGCATAAAAAATTGATTATCAGCCATGGCGACAAGGGTGGCGTGGGCAAAAGCATTTTCTCGATGCTAACCGTCGATTATTTGCTCGACAGAAATTTACCTGTCGCCGTTGTGGAAGGAGACGTCGAGACGGGGGACGTAGCCAATCGTTATGAAGGCGTCGAGGGCGTCACCGTTTTCAGCGTGGATCTGGACAAATCGGGGCGCGATGCCGAAAACAGCATGACCGTTCTGTTCAGGCGCATTGAGCAGATGGGTTGCGAAAACGTGGTGATTAACGCACCAGCCAATGGGAAAAAAGCCTTCGACACGAATGCGAATTTGATACTGCCCGTTGCCCAGGATTTAGGATTTGAAGTATGTGTCGCTTGGATGATTGGTGTTGAGGAAGCCAGCGCAGAAATGTCGTCACGTTCTCTTCTTTGTCAAATGGCTGACCGCAAGATGGCCGTGGTGAACCGCCACGAAAGTGCCTACGATGCCGATTTCTCATGGTTTACCCAACCGGTTCACAAAAATGCATGGATAAAAGGTGGCGGACTGGTTGGTGAGATTCCTGAACTAGCCTCGCGTGTTGCTAGTGTTCTCAAAACGCACAAAAATCGATCATTGGCCTCCCTGACAGGGGCGGATAGTCCTTTGTTTATCGTGGACCGTCAGTCTATTCGAAATTGGCTGAGGCAGTCGTGGGTCAATGCGGTGATTCCACTTATTGATGGTGGTGCCTGATGGGTCCATTAAACCGATCGGAATCACCCGCATCTGGGATAGGCACTCACAAAACGGGCAAAGCTTCGTTGGCCGCTGACAGCGGGTATGATCTGACAGAGCGGTCTTTGCCCGATACCGATCATAAGCTGCTCGCCCGGTGGGTACAGCAGTATAAAATCTGTCTCTTATACACATCTCCGAGCCCAAG
>NZ_JACKYY010000102.1:0-2102 GCF_015100075.1 Acidithiobacillus sp. HP-11 | reverse complement strand
CATGATCCACCAWCCACGGCGGAACCAACCCCAACGCCAAGGTAAACAGCTTGTCTTCGTCCATCATTAACCTTCCCTAGATCAGCAATGCCCTAAGACTACCGTACCCTCGTATCCACTCCAAGTAGCGAGGAGCCCTTTGACTGATAATGCCACTAGAAATCCCAACACCAGAGGTAGCAAAAAGGCATTCATGACCTCTACGGCGATATCTAAAGTGACCAGATTGGGGATGAGGATTACCGCCAAGCCTCCAGCTATGATAATGGCTGTATATACCCCATAGAACCAAGGTGCTTCCAGAGGGTGATGCTCAAGAGAATGTTTGAATCCAGTAACCTCTCCCCAACCCCAGGCGCCGGCCAGCGAGGCGACAATCGCAGCAATCATGCCTGCACCGATAATGCCAAAAGAAAATATGATGCGGCCCCATGTGTCGCCCAGATAAGGCATAAATGCATGGGCGATTTGCTGAACAGTATTCAGGGGCGCACTAGGATTAGTACTTCCTATTGTGGCAGCCGTAGCAATCAGAACGGCTGCCATGATGGCCTGAGTCACTACAGAACCAATCGCCGTGTCCCAGCGTGCCGGGATGTAGTCTTCTGGATGCAAGCCTTTGTCTGCGACAGCCGACTGCTGATAGAAAATCATCCAAGGCATAATGACGGCGCCTATATTGGCTGCGATAAGCATCATGTAATCGGAATTGCCGAGTGGTGCTTGGGTGAGGCCTTCAAAAACAGCATGCAGATCAGGATGACTGACCCAGGCAATACCAAAGAACACCAATTCAAATGCCCCCATGAACAAGGCAATCCGCTCGACCCGGCGATAAGACCCTGTCCATACAATGACCAGCAAGGTCACCACTGCCAGGACAACTCCCAAGGCTCGGGGTTCACCGAACAATTGGCTAACCCCTGCCACTCCGGAGAATTCCGTCAGCAACGCACCAGTAGTCGCTATGGAGAGTCCCGCTACAGACAGGTAGGCCCAACCTTTTCCGAAGGTATCGCTAATCAATTCACCGTGCCCTTTCCCGGTAAAAATGCCGAGACGCACCGTCATCTCCTGTACCAGATACAGGATAGGCATCAGGATGAACTGCAACAGCAATAATTTGTATCCCCATTGAGCGCCGCTTTGCGCGGCCGTCACCACACTGCCAACATCCGTATCAGCTAGCATAACTACCAGCCCGGGACCAAGAACCGCTAGAAAGCTTTTCCAACGAAAAGATTTACGGGCAGGGGACATCGAGGGGGCTAAAGACATGGGGGTTTTCTCGCTTAATGAATATTAACGAGAATGATTACTGTTATTGTTATTTTAGTCAAGCAGTACAGTTTAGTTGGGCACCTCAATATTGGATCCAGTGGGTCAATAAACGATGAAGGTTGCAGGCGATACCGATATTTTTGGCGGGTATGATCCTGGAGTTACAATGTGAAAGAGGTGGGGGTACGGGCACAGAAGCCTTTGGTCTGTAAGGGCCATTTTATGGGATCTGAAAGCGGCTATACCGGAACGGGCAGGAATCCGAACTTGATCAGCTTTCTTATCCAGCGGCGGCATTGCGCTTGAGTGCGCCCTTCATAATCGGTGGCGACATCCCGGTAATATGTGCCACGAGTGTTCACGGGTAATAAAGTTTGCTCCTGAATACACCTCAACCTATTGATTGTTAAAAGCGTAGAATACCAATTTGGAAATAAAGTTTACTCCTATGTCTAGCAGCCCGTCGGTTTTAACTTCAGACCACCGTCAAATTTCGCCCCGAATTTTTTGAAATCACTCGTTTTGAGTCTTTTTCGGTCATTATTGCCCTGTTTTTTGCGGTTTATCTGCATTTTCCTGTCCTACGGACGCAATACGGCCATGCGTTTTATGTTCCACGCCAGGCAGACCAGACTCCATTCTCCCTGAACCTGACGCAGGCCGCGCAAGGAGAACTGCCGGAATCCCATCACCGATTTGATAATACCGAAGACCGGTTCTACCGTTTGTTTGCGCAGACGGTAAACACTTCGGCCTGCCTGCGTCTTCAGACGATGTATCATCGCTGGCATAGGGGGCACATTTTTCGGAAGGGTTTCCGG
>NZ_JACKYY010000099.1:0-2325 GCF_015100075.1 Acidithiobacillus sp. HP-11 | reverse complement strand
TCTCTGCCCACCGTCGATACAAAATATCCGCGCGCCCAAAAATGCTGACCCACGGACTTACGGTGAACGGAAGCGTAAGTCCGTGGGTCAGCATTTTTGGGCGCGCGGATATTTTGTATCGACGGTGGGCAGAGATGAAGCGATGATTCGGTATTATATTCGCCATCAGGAGAAAGAGGATGAACGAGTAGATCAGTTGAACATATGGAGCTGATCCGTGCCACCCAGTGGTGGCGCCAAAACTGAGTGGCCGCGTTAGCGTCCCCGTTTTAAGCCGCTTTGAGCGGCTCATGAACTAAAGCTCCCGGCTTTGCCGGGAGATACTTACTAATCATGAATTACGGAGTGTCTACGTGATGAATAAATTATACAGCAGGTAATATGATCAAGAGCGATACTGCATTAAAGTCAAAGCCGCTTCAGCATGAATCCACTTAAGTGTCGCTTCTCGATAAGCCCTCAAGGCATGAGGCACCTTGTTCACAGCATTTTTTGCCTTTATATCGCCATTATCTCGTGATAGTACCCGTTTTAAAAAGTTATACCAATACTGAGTGCGGTTTTTCCAGAACCGTTCCTTTTTATGATAAATGGGTAACTTTATTTTAGTAATTTTATGTTCTTGCTGACTTTTTAAAGCATCTTGCTTGAGCTTCAGAAGGATGTTTTCCCGATCAATATCGAGCTGCTGATTCGCATGATGTACTGCACCCATGATGTCGATCGGCATGTTCAGGTATAAACCACCGATGATTGCCATTTTCGTTCTTCCCGCTGCAGGGTAGTAGGAGGGTCTCACAAAAAGCTTTAACTTTACATCAAGAAATCGTAACCAACCGAGTTTGCGCTGCCCATGATAATAGCGTATTAAACCTTCAATAGCAGGATGCCGGCGGAGCACGCTTGGTGTAATTCTGTGCGCATTTTGTTTTTCATTTGGTCGCTTAGGAATAAATGAATGAAGCTTGTGTCCTATAGTTTCGATCAACTTATGTAAAGATATTTCTGTACGCATGCGTGAAAGATAAGTCGTTAGACGCAACCTTTCAAGAATTCCATGCACACTTTCTGGAATATGTTTATCATGTTTAAAAATTATTAAAATCTTTTTTAACTCTCGTGCTATCTTATAGTTCTCCCAGTAGGTCACATATGACTTCTGAATATGCATTCTGATATTTCTTGACTCTGAGTCATATTTAGAAAGATTTTTGTAGTATGCGGGCTCGGCTTCTGCGGTAATGTGACGTAAATATTTATTTCCACCAAATAAATAATATTTAAATCCGAGTTTTGGTTTCATAATGTAGGCGCGTGGAATACCGTCATAGTTGAAGTGGGTATAATGACCAGCCTTTATTCTCCCTTGGAGAATGGGCGAGCTTTCTGCGTGTAAAATTTTGATCTCCTGCCGGGCTGCACGTACGTCATTTTCTTTCTCGCGCATTGCCGGTGACTGCTGCGCAATATTTTCTATTTGGCTTAATGTCATCACTTGCTTTCCATAAGCAGGACTCACATAAAATGTGGCTATACACAATAAGAATGATGATAACCACCATGTAAATTTAATTCTATCAATAGAAATGATTGTAGCCCTCCATTTCACGTTTACAGGTAACTTTATGAACATTAAATCACAAACATCTATAACATTCCCAAAAAATATCCAGCGCCGCCCCAAAACGCAACCCATATGACTGCACCTAATATATTCCAGAGATAAAAATCCTGTAGTGTTGTTTCTGCGGATCCAGAGATGTAGCCTTGAAGCTGTCGCAACGGAACAATGAATCGGCCAAATAGCACCACTATGGAGCCATATTTATTCATGAAAGTATGCGTCTTATTAAGGCGTTCTGCTGTAATCCCTATCCATCGACCATGTTTTTTGACCCATTTGATACCGACTTTGTAACCTATGTAATAGGCGGTGAACCAACCGGCACTGGTACCTATTATGCCGAGGGCAAATAATACTAGCGGATTAAAGGCACCTTGGCTGGCTACAAAACCTGCACCAATCAACAAGGTCTCCCCAGGTAAAAAAATGACACCGGCGCTTTCCAGGAACAATCCAGCCAGGCTCCTCGCTACTTGGAGTGGATACGAGGGTACGGTAGTCTTAGGGCATTGCTGATCTAGGGAAGGTTAATGATGGACGAAGACAAGCTGTTTACCTTGGCGTTGGGRTTGGTTCCGCCGTGGATGGTGGACGATGTGACTTTCAAGCTGGAGGAGAAGCGGTTGGACCTGCATATCAACTTTCCCAAGGGAAGTCGGCTTGCTTGCCCTGTCTGCGGTCAGGACTGCCCGGTCCATGAC
>NZ_JACKYY010000100.1:0-2304 GCF_015100075.1 Acidithiobacillus sp. HP-11 | reverse complement strand
GATTACAGATGAAGCTCTCTCCAGCCATTTTCTGGGACTTTGGCCCCATCTCTGCCAACCCCCTCATAAATCATTCACTCAGATGCTCATGCGTATGGTGGCGTAGCATGCGGCGACTTATTCCTCATGAAAATCGGTGAAACTTCAGGAGAAAAGTATCGGCATCTACGGTAATGATGATACCATGCGAAGCCAAGGCCAACCCCGCATTGAGCGCGCTTGCTTTACCCTGATTCTTTTTCTGCTTAATAAGCTGTATTCTCGGGTCGGTAATTGTTTCGATAATATTGGTTGTTTGATCAGTGGATCCATCGTCAATAACAATGATTTCTATGCTTCCAGAATAATCTTGAGTGAGGATGGATTTGAGAGTGTCCTCAATAGCATTCTCCTCGTTGTAGGCGGCAATTAATATGCTCAATGCGGGTAGCTCTCCCGGTATTTTTACAGGAGGCCTTCGATCCAGTAGAATGCTAAATATAATTATGCCAGAAATATAGCCAGGCACGATAGCCATGCCACCAATCGCGAATATGGTCAGCACCCATCCAAATATATCAGCGAGACTATCTATCCAGGGTAGGGCGATCCAGATGCTGAATAGAACCCACAGAAGGGCACCAAGCTGTGCAATGAGAAATTTGCTGTAAACAGGAATATAAATTTTCTTATCTGTTTGGTTTCTTTCGTTTATTTTTTCTTTGGTTGCTGCTTCTGGCTTCACAAAGGTTATGCCCTTTTGTGGATGCAATGTGGCAGCCATATTTTGATTTGATTCTTTCTCAGTTCTTGTTTCTAGCATGTTCATTCCAGCCGTTTTGTTTTGTTTATAAACTATAAGCAATTAGTATGCCAATATAAAATTATATTTTTTTCAATAAGATATGATTTTTCTGTGTCATCGGCCCAGAAAAAAATACCTAAAATAATACAAAAATGATTGAATTGTGGCTATTAATTCTTGTTTTTCAATTTGTTACAAATTTATTTGACTGTTTCATCCGCGTTACAGCATTTTTTCGTGCTTATTGGTGGCCAATGATGCGTTAGAGATTAGGTAGAGGAAACAGGTGGTCTGAATACCTTTCTCTGGGTATCCAAACAATGCTACTTGGGTTATGCTTTTCCCGATAAAGGCAAAATTTTAACTAAGGTGTGCTACAGCCGATGTGTGGCCCGAGAAATAGAAACATTAGGAGTATCTTAAATATGCGAAATCGTTTTGTTCTTGGCCTTGCCCTCACAGCCTTGACTGGATTGACCTCTATAGAAGCTAATGCGGCAGATCAAACTCTCAAAGCCCCGCCAGAGTCCGCCAGCAAAAAAGCGATTCTGCAACAAAATTCAGATTTCTTTTATCCGCAACTAACGCTGCAATCCAGTGTTTCCTATGCCTACTCAGATCAAAACACGCTGAATCTCAACGGGTTTCTTGCCCTGGGCGCCATATTTCTGGGAAATATAAATATTTCGAAGGTCAATTCAAGTATTTATACATTTACTGAATCAGCCTACTATCCTATATCCAATCGTTTGCAGTTGGTGCTCAACGTGCCAATTGTCTATCGCCAGAGTGTTTACCAGATTGGCGGCGCAGGGGATGCATCAAACAGCTACAGTCAGGCGACTGTTAGCTCCGGTGGTCCCCGTCTTGGTGACATCAGTTTTGGTGGGTACTATCAGATTTTCAAGGAGAGTAAAAACTGGCCCAGCTTGACGGGCAGTCTTCTGATCACCGCGCCTACTGGTATTAACCCTTATGGAATAAAAGTTTATCAGCCTGATGCTAATAACTCCAATCTGACTGTGCCTACTAGTTTGCCTACTGGTAACGGTGTATGGACATTGACCCCCGGGCTGTCTTTTGTCGCCACTTCTGATCCGGCAATATTTTTCGGAAGTGTCAGTTATTATTATAATTTAAATAAAAACTTTCCAGATATCAGCACTACTATGGGCGAGATTCAGCCTGGCGAGGTTGCCTTGGGAAATGCCTTTCAATACAGTTTGGGGGTAGCTTTTGCGCTGAATGATCGGCTTAGTCTGAGTACTTCATTTGCTGATCGTATTCAATCTGACACACAAATCCGGACACCGGGTGGTCCGTGGCTCCTCGCTACTTGGAGTGGATACGAGGGTACGGTAGTCTTAGGGCATTGCTGATCTAGGGAAGGTTAATGATGGACGAAGACAAGCTGTTTACCTTGGCGTTGGGGTTGGTTCCGCCGTGGATGGTGGACGATGTGACTTTCAAGCTGGAGGAGAAGCGGTTGGACCTGCATATCAACTTTCCCAAGGGAAGTC